>JABIZW010000057.1 GCA_018666295.1 Halieaceae bacterium | reverse complement strand
CCCAGACTACGAGCTTATGCCCCCCAAAGGGCGGTCAGGGCGCCGAGAAGTCGCGCGAATGTCCTTTAGCATCGACGCCGTTGCAGAGTTTGAAGACTTTGTCGAGGACATGTACGACTTTGCGAACGCACAGGCGCTGGACGTTGATACCCTCATCCATGAAAACGGTGCCGCGCAGCTTGAAATTAACTTTAATCATGGCGACCCCTTGGACATGGCAGACCAGGTCTTTGTCTTTAAGCGAACCGTCCGTGAGACGGCGCAGCGCCATAATATGTATGCCACCTTTATGGCCAAGCCCATGCAAAAAGAGCCGGGTTCGGCGCTTCATATCCACCAAAGTATCTTATCGCTTGAAACGGGAAAGAATATTTTCAATGGCCCGGACGATGAGCCCACCGCTGAACTCATGCACTACATCGCCGGACTGCAACGTTATACGCCGGACTTGATTAGTTTTTATGCGCCAAACGTGAACTCTTATCGTCGTCTCGCTCCGGATATCTCAGCACCCATTAACCTGAGTTGGGGCTACGACAATCGCACAACGGCGTTTCGCGTGCCCGACAGTACGCCTGATAATCGACGCGTCGAAAATCGATTTCCCGGTGCTGATGCAAACCCTTATCTTGCAATCGCTGCCTCGCTGGCAAGTGGGTTGCTCGGCTTGGAGCACAAGCTTCAGCCCACAGCGCCACATCAGGGGACCGCTAATGACGATAATATCGAAGTCGCACGGTCGCTCGAGGAGGCGGTTAGGCGCCTTAATGGAAATGATGACTTGTCACGCGTGATAGGGGATTTGTTTTTACAAGCCTACGCCGCAGTGAAGCTAGACGAGTTCGAGGAGTTTAACCGGGTGATTAGCTCCTGGGAGCGCGAACACCTTCTACTTCAAGTGTAGTCACAACGGTTCAGTGTATTGCAATGGCATTAGGTAATTTTTTAAGAAATCAGAACGTGTTTCAGCCCGTTAAATATCTGGTGTACACGGCATTATTGGTGAATGTCTTTCTATTCATGGCAGAAGAAATGATGTCTTCTGCCGCACTGAATACATCGGTTACGTCAATCGCCAGCTTCTTTCAGATTTTTTCAGCAACCATTGATACCGGTGCTTGGTTAGTCCTGTTGATTTTCTTCGAGCTTGAGACTTACGTCCTGTCCGACCACCTGCTGCGAAGCTTCGTGGGCTGGTTTATTCGTGGTACTAAATTTCTTTGTCTTGCTGCAATTACGGTGGCTTGGTGGGGCTACATCGCAGAGCTTAGTGGACTTATGGCGAGCCAACCGATGAGTTCTGGTCTGTGTGAAACTCTCGATGCGAGTTGGTCCGTGCTTATCAATTTAGACCAATTTGAGCCTTTCTCAGCCAGTGCTTGTGGTGCCGACGAGTGGCTCGTACTGACCGATTACGAACGCGTCATTGCGAGTCCCGCGTTTTTACAAAGTGCGGTGTGGCTGGCGGCCCTCGATGTGATCAATGCGTCCGCGTGGATTCTGGTGGTGATTGTGCTTGAGATTGAAGTGCGAGTATTGCTCTCACGTCAGCACACTCTGCGATTGCTCAGCGAGTCGGTCCAACGAGTGAAGACCCCGCTCTATCTCATTTTGTTTTTGGCCGCCGTGTACTGGGGATTTGAGGGCAGCTTTCTCGACTTTTGGGATGCGATTCTGTGGTTGTTCGCATTTTTTGTGATTGAGGGCAATATGAGTACATGGCGTGATGAAACGGGCCAATCGCAGGAAGCAGGAACATAGGCTCTTTGTGGTGTTGGCTTGGGGTTGTTATTTCAGCATTGTCGTTGTTTTTTTGTTTTTAAGATAAGCTCTTGAACTGCGCGAGTGATCAGACTCAGGCGCCTGCTTAGAGATACTCTCGCCCACGCGCATCGTCCTGATGCTTTTTCGAAGTCCTTTCGAGTGGGCGAGAGTTCAATGATAGTTGCAAGCGCTGTGCCAATTTTATGTGGACGCTAAGCATTGAGGATGTCGAGGCGGTTGCCGCACTCGGACGTGTCCACAGTCCAAATCTATGTGTCCAAGGCTTGACTGACGTGTCCGGCGATGACTTCCGCCGCGTCTGAGTCCACATTGACGGTCGCATGGGCGTAACGCTCATAGAGCGGAACGCGTTCGTTGAAGACGTCTTCCAGCGTGTGATTGCCTGGCGATGCAATGCCCCTGTCCGGCGCAAGCGAAATGCGATACGCCACCGTTTCGAGTGTGGCGCGGAGATACACGACGGTCGATGACTGAGTAAGGCGCCTCATGATCGCGTCGCTGTAGACGACCGATCCACCGGTTGAAATGACTGAGGCACCTATATTCATGTCCAAAAGTACTTGCTCTTCAATGGTTCGAAGTGCCGTGTGGCCTTTTTGCGCAATGATTTCGGCAAGCGTTGCGCCAGCTTGTTCTTGTATCAGTAAGTCTGTGTCAACGAACGCAAGCCCTAAACGCTTAGCAAGCAAGACACCGACGGTGCTTTTGCCGCTCCCCGGCATGCCAATTAAACTGATGACACGCGCTGGGTGACTCCTCATATCAATGTCCTTCATACTAAGTGCCTCCGAGCGCCGCAGTATGTGTGTGTGCCGTGTGTTTGACCATCTCGTAAGTCTGCTCTTAAACAGGAGGCCGCTTTGCCACTCGAAACACCACTGACCGTGATGCACTTGAGCCTAGGTGCAAAAATGGTTCCGTTTGCAGGTTACACCATGCCGATTAGCTATCCGCCCGGCATTATTGCAGAACATCATCATACGCGTGCACAAGCCGGTTTATTTGATGTCTCGCACATGGGGCAGGTCACTGTGTCTGGCCAAGACGTTGCCGAACAGCTAGAGCGCTTGATGCCTGCTAACTTTTTGAGCTTATTGCCAGGATGCAGCACGTATGCCTTGTTAACCAACGAAAAGGGCGGAGTGCGAGACGACCTTATCGCCACTAATCTTGACGGCGATCGATTTTTTTTGGTGATCAATGCGGGCAATAAGCACGCTGACGTTGCTTACTTGAAAGCCAGTCTCCCCGATTTGACCTTTGAAATGCATGAGGCGCGGGCGCTAATGGCGTTACAAGGCCCCTTAGCGAGGCGTGTGATGCAGCGGCTCTCCGATGTTTCGTCGACACTGACTTTTATGACAGGGGCTGCGGACTGTGTTGCAGGTATCGAGGCGTGGGTCACTTGTTCGGGTTACACAGGTGAGGACGGATTTGAAATATCGGTTTCAGCGGCGGATGCTGCGGCACTCATGACGGCGCTACTTGCAGAGCCTGAGGTCGAGGCTGTCGGTTTGGGTGCGCGCGATTCACTGCGCCTCGAAGCGGGCTTATGCCTTCACGGTCACGAGCTGTCACCCACTATTACCCCAATTGAGGCCGGTTTGCGGTGGGCTGTATCACCTGTTCGCCGAGCCGGTGGGGTGCGGGCCGGTGGATACCCAGGCAGCGACGTTATTGACCATCAGCTGGCAGAGGGCGTCACGCAAAAGCGAGTGGGTCTAAAGGTAGAGGGCCGCCGACCCGTGCGCGCCGACGAGTCACTTTTAAATAGCGAAGGTCGTTGTATCGGCCGCACATGCTCGGACGCTTTCGGCGCAAGCGCCGGTGGTCCTCTGGCAATGGGCTATGTCGAAGCTGAATACGCCAATGTCGGGACATCATTGCATGTGGAGGTGCGCGGTAAGCGCGTTGACTTGACGGTGGTCTCCTTGCCGATGGTGGCGCAGCGTTACTTTAGAGGATAGTGGGACCATTGAGGTTTTCTATCGATTTGAGTCAATGTGCCCAGTCGCGGTCAGCGCGAAATTGCGTTGAGAGGTAATCCATTTGGTCGGAAAGTACCCGATCCTTTGCCAGGTAATGCCACTCATAGGGATTGGGTTTGAAGGGTATAGCCAGCAGCGGCATGCCCGCCTGATCAGGTGTTAAGCAGTCTTTAAGCCAATTGCAGCGTTTGCAGGCGGCGACAACGTTTTCCCATTTATCCTCGCCGCCTCTCGATGTGGGTATGACGTGATCGCGTGTGAGCTCCCCGCGAGCCTTTTGGCTCCCGCAATAAAGACATCGGTGGTCGTCTCGTCTAAACAAAGTCCGATTGCAGAGCGGGGGAGTAAAGTGGTCAAAGACTCGACCGTGCAGTGCGACAATCGGTTGAAGGGTGATTTTTGAGCGCACGCCAGTCCGTCGTTGAACGCCGCCAAACACTGGTGGGAGCGGGTCCCCGACGCCGTAAATGACATCGCCTCGAGCGTAGGCAGAGATCGCTTCCTGTAGGCTAAGCCAGCCTCGTGGACGCCCTGCCACATCCAGTTTTAGGATTGCTTGCATGGCCATCGCTCCCGCGTTTGGCTAAAGCTAACCCGTTGGTTCGCGCAACACAACGAAACAAATCGGTTTGAGTCCCTCTCATCGCAAATTCGGTGGTGGCCGTCGCCGATCTCATTTTATTTATTGAAGACGCCCCCTAATAATGATGTACTGGACGTTGCGCGATAAATTATAAGAACGCGTGACTTTTTAAAGACCAACAACAATAAGGAGTGGTAATGAAGCGAATAATTCCTAATGGATTTGGCGGCACAGTCCTGCCATTTGCACTGAGCGTGTTGACGGCGAATCTTTTGCTTGCCAACACAGCCCTGGCACAGGATGACAACAATAACCTCGAAGAGGTCGTGATTACGGGTTCTTATATTAAGGGCTCTGGAACAGATGAGGCTTCTCCGGTCGAGGTTCTAGACAGCGATTACATTCAGAAGCAGGGCGCCTTGACCATTGGTGAATTGACTCAGAAGTTATCAGTCAGCACCGGTGCTGAAAACAACCCGGATAGCTTTACATCGGGTGCGACCCAGGGAACCTCCAACGTAAACCTCCGCGGCTTGGGTCTTACCTCGACCTTGGTGCTGGTCAATGGCAAACGTCAAACCATTGCGGCAGGTGTTGCAAATGATGGCTCCGTTTTTGTCGATACAGCATCGATTCCAATGGCGGCACTTGAGCGTGTTGAAATACTCAAGGAAGGTGCAACGGCGACCTACGGATCTGACGCGGTTGCGGGTGTTGTGAACTTTATTCTTCGTGACGACTTTGAAGGCATTGAAATTTCTGCCGGTCATCAGTCAACCGAGAAAAGCTCTCAAACGACCTCTGACGTGAGTGTT
>JABIZW010000039.1 GCA_018666295.1 Halieaceae bacterium | reverse complement strand
GAAGTAGGCGCGATAAAACCAGTGAGTGTCGGGGTCTTGGTAAGGGACAAACATCTCAGACATGGCGATCTCGTAAGCGACAGGCCGCACCCCCTCGTCCGTAACAATCCCCACATGGTTTAAAACAGTCCCTTGACGCGGATCGAACCGAAGGTGAAAACGCCAGTTCTGCCAATCAATTTGGCTGCCGGTTACTGAAAAATTGGGCCCTTGCTCTTGAGCAATAGTGACCTCACTCAGGGGCGCGCGTGTCTCAAGCGCTGAGGCGTGAAATTCAATGACGTCAAAGTCGCTTGGTGGCGCCTCGGTATCAGCAAACGAGTCAATAAGCTCTATCAAACGAAGCTCCTCAACATCGAAGAGCACGCTAACCCCCTCAACAGGGCGCGCCCAAGCACTGGTCGTGGGCAACAGGCCTAAACCGCTTTGCCCTCGGATATTGAAACAGTCAAATCGGACCAAACGGTCGGTAACAGGATCGGCAAGGCTTGCAAAAAATCGGCCGACCGTGCGCGGCATGCACAAACCATTGCGCGCACTGACACCGCGACGCTCAAGAGCCGCCCTTACTTCAGGGAGTGCGTTCACGGCGTCGAGCGCATTCATCAGCTCGGCTTCGACAAGCATCGGCTGACCGCTGAGAATGAGCTGAGGGTCAGACAGCGCACCGGTTTGGAAGTCGTATTGCACCCGATACGACGATTTAGCTGAGCGGTATAAAACATCGGCACCTCGCGCCGCAACGCTTTGTTCGTCCCATGAGAGTGCATCCTGCTTATGAGGCTCCAGCAAACTGATGCGATTGAAGACAACTTGAGCGTCAACTGACTCGGTCACAGCCGTCGCCACTTCGGCCACTTCCTCACTCGTGAGCGAATGCCACGGTGATAAGATCCGATCGGTCATCTCATCGCGTTCTGAGGATTTTTCAGCGCAAGCGACAAGCAGGCCAACACTGATGAAAAGAGCTGTCTTTAGGATTTTCATAAGGCGATTTATTGTTAGGCGAGACAGTGAGACTACCGTACTGGACTCCGGGCCGTAACCACACAGCCCAAGATAATAAGCGCAGTTCCAAGCAGTGTTTGTGTGCTTACTGACTCTTCAAAGATCAACCAACCCAAAATTGCCGCCCAGATGAAGGCGGTGTATTCGACCGCAAATAAGCGTTGTGCTTCAACTTTACGGTAAGCCATGGACATTAATATTAGCGAGCCGACGGCCAACACACCCGCGGTGAGCGCGCCTGCCCACTGCGCGGTGTTAGCCGGAAGTGACGCTGCAAACGGCAATCCCAATGAGAGGACCAAAAGCATAATAAAATTTTGGTAAAACGCGATTTCCAGGGGCTTGGCTACCAGGGCCTGCATGCGCTGCAACACCAAGTAGAGTGCGTACATGACTGCAAACAGAAGTATGGCGACAACACCAAGAATATCGGCCTGGACGTCTAACAATAAGACATCACCACCCACCATGATTGTGACACCGCCAAACCCAAGCAATGCCGCGATCTTCGCGCCCTTATCAATCGTTTCTCCCAGAATAGGCGCGGCGAGAAACAATGCGATAATTGGCGCGATGAACGTGAGTCCAATCGCTTGTGCTAAAGGAATACGTGTTAAACCAAAAAAGAGGCAACACAGCATAAGTGCATTTAGGACAGCGCGCATAATATGCAGTTTCAGGACTCGCCCTTGAGCCATGGTAGGCCGCCGCGGCAGATACAGTATTGAGGCCACTAAGGCCCCCATTGCAGCTCGCCAAAAGGTCGCGGCGAAGACTCCCATCGCGAGCGCCTGAGCCTTCATAACGGCATCCATCATAGAAAAAAATAGAATGCCGAGTAACGCCAAAAAGATCGGGTAGTACTCACTCGACTTCACTGAGACCGCCTCCACTGATGCGGACTACGGCGGCACAATTCAGACGACAAGCAGTCCACAAGGCTGAACTTAATCATCGCTTGACCCAGACAAATATCGGCGCTCTCAGCGAGCAAACTGATTGGATACGTGCCATTGTGCAACGATTGACCGCAACGTGCTCACCAGCGCAATCGGCTCATCCAACATCAGGTGGTGGCGCGCACCCGGTATTCCAATGATTGGAATATCGGTTGCACCGCGCTCCCGAAGATAATCCGCAGAGTCGTCGTCAAAGAGCTTACTGTCTTGTCCGTAGACAATCGCCTTTCGACCTGGAGCGGCTACAATCGCCTCCGCTTGTTTCACAATTCGATCGGTGACACCAAAATCACTGTCAAAGACACTGATATCAAACTTCCACGTCCACCCACCGTCCACTTGCTTTAGGGAGTGGTACGCCATGTATTCATTCAGGTACTCCACCGTCACATCCTGAGGCGGCGACAGCACAAAACGAGCCCGTGCCGAAGCGTAGTCGGGATAGATTCGATTAGGCCGACTTCGATCTGATCGCATGGGCTTACCCTTTGAAAAATGCGCCTTGAGTCGCTCGACGCGTAACACCATGAGGTCGCAAATGATCAGCCCATCGAAGAGTTCACCATGACGCTCCATGGCGTTCAGGCCCACGTGTCCGCCATAGGAGTGCGCAATGACAATGGGCTTTGAGTCGTGTTCAAAAAGACCTGTCCCACGAGCAACATCCACCACTTCTTGAGCCCGAATCTTATCGGGGTAAGACTCGCGCGCATCAGAGTCACCCATTCCAGAAAGGTCATAGGCCACCACGTGGTAGTGCTCTGCTAAAAAAGGCGCAATAAACGCAAAACAGCGCGCGTGTGCTAAGAAACCATGCATCAGTAGTAAGGGCGGATTTTCCGGATTTCCCCAGCGGAAATAGTGGACTTTGCAGCCGCCTGAGTCGATCCATCCCTCTTCTCGCGGAACCTGCAACGCACTGACCAGCCAAGCGGGTGCTTGCTGAGGGTCTGTGGGGAGTTCGCTCGAGAGGCTACAGACCTCGGTTACCTGCGTATTCATAAATATCCATTAACACTTCGGAGTAAGGGAAAAACCAACTCGTGTCACCGCAAAGAAACGGTCGGTCAAGTCGCTTCTGAGTCACAAGCGCCGTGATTAACTATAAAAAGTCTCGCGTGCGTGGCTGAACTTACGCACTCAGGTTCCGGGCAGATCGACGGCGCACCAACTTAGATCTATTTGCGGACGAATGGGGGGTATTGATCAGCAACATTTTCGTAGAGGTAGACCCAGTTCGTGCCGTGCATGACAGCCCGGTGCCGCGCATCCGCCGAGACGTGATCCTCAGGGGCGTACTCAGCATCACCCTCAAAAAGCACCGCAACGGCACCATCGTCTTTTGTAAAAATGGGGAATACTTCGTGAGGTGACCGCCGGGTCTCTGCCTCTGTCATTGCCGCAGTATTCGAGTAACGCAGTAAACTGCACAGTGTGATGTAAGTGGGTGGAAGCATGCCCAGCTGCCCCGCCTCATGTTGTGCTACCGCGTCGGCAACGCCGATCCAGGAAAAGTCATGAATCTCACTTCCATCGATCTCGACCTCTGCATTTTCAGCCAACGGTGCTGCGTATATCCAGGTCTGAAATCGCTTGGGCTCGACCACAGGGGTCGTCCAACGACTTAGATGAACCATCTTTTTGAGATCAGGTCTGAGCCCACACTCTTCCTCTGCCTCGCGGGCCGCAGCAATTCGAGCAGCAGTGTTCATATCGCCACCCGCTTCTTCAATGTCGGCTGGCTCCAGTGCACCGCCAGGAAATACCCAGAGCCCACCAGCAAACATTAGCGCCTTGTTACGCTTTAGCATGAGCGTTTCCATACCAATATGGGTGTCTCGCAGCAGCACAACGGTACTTGCGGGACGCGCATCTGGAATATCGGTCACGACGGATCTCCTACTACTTTTTATTACGGTGTCACGATTACCGACCACTGAATCCGACAATACAGCAGCTCTAAATCTAATGACTTTTGTGTCAGAACGACGCTAG
>JABIZW010000053.1 GCA_018666295.1 Halieaceae bacterium | reverse complement strand
TTTGCCCGCGCTCGAAGCGGTCGTTCATGCGCTTAATGCCCGATCAGATATCAGAGCGCTGGTCATTACCGGCTATGGTAAGAAGTTTTTTTCTGCTGGCGCAGACCTTAATCAATTTGCGGGCGGGGATCCCGTTATAGCGGGTGCAATAGCCGATGCGTTTGGTCGGGCTTTTGAGGCCCTATCAGATTATCGCGGTGTCTCGGTCGCTGCTATCAATGGTTATGCCATGGGCGGTGGATTAGAGGTGGCTTTGGCCTGCGATATTCGAATTGCAGAGCGCCACGCCTCACTGGCTCTACCGGAGGCAAAGGTGGGTCTGCTCCCTTGTGCCGGCGGTACACAGCGGCTTGCTCAACTGGTCGGCGAAGGCTGGGCGAAGCGTATGATTCTCTGTGGTGACCGCCTTGCTGCCGACAAAGCCCTGTCAGTCGGTCTTGTGGAAGAGGTCGTTGAATCGGGCGAGGCGCTCAGTGCCGCCATGGCTCTGGCGACCAGTGCCTCTGGCCAAAGTCCAACGTCTATTGCGGCCTGTAAAAGACTCATCCACTCGGCGAGAGACGTGTCTATTGGTGCTGGTTTGATCGCAGAGCGTGATGAATTTGTGGCACTTTTTTCAACAGAAGATCAGAAAGAGGGCGTGAATGCTTTTTTAGAGAAGCGCGCCCCAGAATGGAAAAATAAATGAGTGACGTAGTGTTAGTTTCAACCATTGGTGAGGGTGACCGCCGGGTCGGTCGTTTGACCCTGAATACCCCTCGGATTCTCAACTCGCTTGATGCTGAGATGATTGAAATCATGCTGGCGAAGCTGCTTGAATGGGCTGAGGATGACTCGATTGCCGCGGTTTACATTGACGGCGAGGGAGAGAAGGCCTTTTGTGCCGGTGGAGACGTGCACGAGCTACGCCGGTCGTCTATGGAGAATCCGGGCGGTCCTTGCACTTACGCGGAAAACTTTTTTGCGCGCGAGTACCAAATGAACTACGTACTCTTTACCTACCCCAAGCCCGTTATTTGTTGGGGGCATGGTGTTGTGATGGGTGGCGGCATGGGCGTCATGGCCGGTTGCAGTCATCGCGTGGTGAGTGAGCGCACGCGCATTGGCATGCCTGAAATTACGATTGCGCTTTTCCCGGATGTTGGCGGTAGCTACTTCCTGAATCGAACACCCGGCATGGTAGGCCGATTTTTATCGCTGACCTCTGCCCATATCAATGCGACTGACGCGCTTTACGCGAATCTAGGCGATGTGTTTTTGGCGCATGAGCAACGTCACAGTGTCATAGAGGCGCTTACGAAAGGGCAGTGGTCCGATGACCCGGCGACGAATACAGCGATTGTTGACCAGATTTTAAGTATGGAGGCCGCGATCGATCAGCCGCTGGGCGTGATCGAGCCGCTGATGCCCCAGATCAATGCGCTGATGGCAGGCGATAATCTCAATGATATTGCGGATCGATTGCTGGGGTATGAAGGCGACAATGTCTGGCTTCAGAAAGCGCGTGATGGCTTTGCGCACGGCTCTAAACTGGCCGCCTGTTGGATCTTTCGCCAGCTCAACGATTCAGCGAATTACTCGCTTAAAGAGGTCTTCGATACTGAGCTTCGCTTAGGCGCCAATATTATGCGGCACCCCGAATTTGCCGAGGGTGTCAGAGCGCTACTTGTCGATAAAGATCGCCAACCAAAGTGGCAATTTGCCACGGTTCAGGACGTACCAATGGACGTGCTTGAGTCCTTCTTCGCTGAGCCTTTGGGCGCACCCAATATGCACTATCCCTGGTAGTAAGTACTCGCACACAACAGTGGAAGACACATGAAGACAATCGCTTTTATTGGTCTGGGCAACATGGGTGGCCCCATGGCTAAGAATCTTCTTAAGGCAGGCTGGTCGGTGAATGCCTTCGATTTGTCGGCGCCGGCATTAGCCGATGTTGTGAGCGCAGGTGCGCGTGCCGCTGTGTCCGCGCGTGCCGCGGCGACTGATGTTGATGTGGTGTTATCGATGTTGCCAGCGGGGCAGCATGTCGAAGCTGTGATGTTAGGTGATGAAGGTTTATTTGCTCACCTCCCTGAGGGGACGCTTGTCCTGGACGCGAGTACCATTGACGCGATGACAGCGAGAAAGCTGCATGCGGCAGCAAGGGAGGCACAGATCGCCTTCATGGACTCACCCGTCTCGGGTGGCGTTGCAGCGGCTCAAGCGGGAACGCTTGCGTTCATGTGCGGTGGTGCGGTTGATGCGTTCTTGCGTGCTAAAGAAGTCCTTAGCGCCATGGGGGACGAGAATAAAATTTTCCATGCGGGTTCCGAAGGAGCCGGCCAAGTCGCCAAGGCTGCTAACAACATGTTGCTCGCTATTCACATGATTGGCACCTGTGAGGCGCTTGCTATCGGTGCCGCCAACGGGCTCGATCCAGCTGTTCAGTCGGAGATTATGAAGGCAAGCTCGGGCAATAATTGGTCGTTACAAGTTTATAATCCGTGGCCGGGTGTCATGCCGGGCACACCAGCCGAAAACGACTACGTGCCGGGGTTCATGGTTGACTTGATGGTGAAAGACTTGGGTCTTGCCGCCGAGCTTGCGAGGCAGTCTGAGGTCGACGCCGAGTTTGGCGAAAAGGCGCGCACCATCTATCAGGCACTGCAGAAACGCGGTTTCGGACGCAGTGACTTCTCCGTTGTATTGAAGTCGGTGCTGAATTCGCTCGACTAAACGACGTCTTCTCCACTGGCCAAAAGCGGTGCGGCGTCGAGATCATCGGCATCCATCATTGCTGCAACACGCTCTAAGGAGGCCACAATCGAGTGTTGTTCCCACGACGCCAACCGGCTGAAGCGATCCACAAAGCTGTCTTGTAATGGTTTAGGTGCAGAGCTTTTGAGTGTTTGACCTGCCTCAGTCAGCGTTACGATGACTCTTCGGCGATCCACAGAAGACCGCACACGATTCACGAGACCGTTGCGCTCTAGGCGATTTAAGATCGTGGTCACCGTCGCTAAACTCAAGCTCACCGCTTTGGCAACGTCTGAGACGGTTGGGTCCTTGAGGTCTCCGATGGCTTTGATAATGACCAGTTGAGGCGTGGTTAATCCGGTCTTTTTGCCCAGCTTCCTCGAATGTAGATCGGTGGCACGAATGATGCGCCTTAGCGCGACGAGAACGTGATCTGGTAAGTCCATCGATTGCATATCGAAAAGCTTCACTTTTGGGGGGCATAGTCTAATACTTTGAATCCAAAGTATTCAATTGAACGCAGGCACATTCTGTCATCTTTGGCGTCTTTGTGGCGTAATACTCAGATGGAATTTAATCAACCGTTTCTTCAGTTGCCTTGGCGCTTTGACGCAGCGCGTCTTGCCGAAGAAGTGCGATTATTGCCGTCTGCTTTTTGGTTAGACCATCCTTCAGGTCTGCCTGGCAATTCGGCAGTTCCACTCGTTTCCGTGAATGGCGAAATGAACCACGCGTTTGATGGTGCCATGCAACCGACTAAAGCACTTACGTCCAGTCCTTATCTTCACCATGCGATTGCGTCCTTTGGTGAGGTGGTGGCGCGTTCGCGGTTGATGCGTTTAGAGCCTGGTGCACAAGTCGCAGAGCATGTGGATTTTAATTATCACTGGGTCAGCCGAGTGCGTATTCACGTCCCCATCATTACCGATCCAGGTGTCTTATTTTATTGCGGTGACGAGTCGGTGCACATGGTCG
The DNA here is from genome assembly GCA_018666295.1 of Halieaceae bacterium. GTDB lineage: Bacteria > Pseudomonadota > Gammaproteobacteria > Pseudomonadales > Halieaceae > Luminiphilus. The sequence continues at coordinate 3,561 of JABIZW010000053.1, read as the reverse complement.
AGGGTGAAAGTTGGCTGTTCGATTCGTGGCGACGTCACCGCGTGGTGAACGACAGCAGTGTCTCACGCGTGCATCTCGTTATTGATTTGGCCGGTTCCTCGCGATTTTGGCGCACCGTTCGTGAGGCATCAGAGCTGGAACCAATAGACGTGCCCTTCGACGAGAGTCCCGGTTCAAATTTGCGCACGGAACGGTTTCCCGTCGCGCCCGTAATGGCGCCGGGGGAGATGCTCGCCATCGTCGAGCAACTGTTGAGTGATTGTGAAGCCAATCCGGATAACAATCCCGAGATGATGAATCGTTACCGCTACCTGCTTCTCGATCTCGTTCATGATTGGCGCGAGATCTGGAGTCTCCATGGCTTTGCCGAGCTCGCGTTTGCGCACTATCGGCAGATACTTCAGCGGACCGCATCGCAACTGGCGCCCGATCCACGAGTGCTGGTTACGGCGTCAAATAAGGTTGGGATTAATCCAGTGATTAACCAGCGAATTTTAGCGGCTGCGCTAAGGCCGCGGCGAGTGGCTGAATTTAGTCCCGCGGGTACCCCAGCAGCCTGAAGTCGTCAGCGTAAAACGCCTCGAGCTCCTTAACAAAAGCGGTATCTGAATAGAGTGCCGGCTTCTCATTCTGCGTCACATTTTGTGGTTTTGAAGATTCCGCTGAAACCCCTAGATGACGGCAAATTTGCGCTAAGTCAGCGTCTAAGGATTCGTAGCGCCCGATGAAAGACATGGCGATCTGCCCGTCTTTATCGGTCAGGAGTTCGGTCTGAGGTCTGACTAAGACGCGCTTTCTGAAGCGTTCAAATTGAAATGCGCGCTTCGACCAGGCCAGCGGATCCTGTGAGTAGCTGCTGTCAGTTCGTGCTAAAAACGCACACACTGACATAAAGCGTTCAATCGGATGTCTCACAAAGGCAACACGGAAATAAGACTTGGTTGTTGTTTCACCTACTGAGTGACACAGTTGCTGATAAGAAATATGACCGTGCCCGATATTTGCAAGCGCTTGAATAGGAGAGTGCATTTGAGCGGTGAGCATTTGTTGCTCCCAGTCCTCGTCAGCAAGAAAGGGCCTCAATACCGCTCGAACGGCATGAGTGCCCGTTTTAGGCACCGCAAAAAAAATGAATTTACGCGAGCGTGAGAAGATCACTGAGTTCAGTCGATCTGGTATTCATTGAGTAACTCGCTACCTAGGGCCTCTTTGAGCGGCGCCAAATAGTGCTCAAAGTTTTTCCACTGCTCAAGCCCAGACGTGTATATGGGTTGTCGCACTTGCTCAGCACTGGGTGTCCGTACCGTACGTTCTGTTTTATGAAATTCAAGGCAGGCGGACTCAAATTCGAGACCACAATAGTCCAATATTCGGTGGACCTGAGTTTCTAAATCAGCAACAACATCCTCGTGGTTTACCCGTAATACGTGTCCGGGTAAGACGGCATCCCAGTGCGCCATCAGCCGAACGTATTCCTTGTAGTACTCGCCAATTTGACTCAGCCCGTAAGAAAATTCCTGTCCTTCACCAAATAGCTGCTTGTAACCGCTAAAGCAACAGGCCATTGGATGGCGCCGAGCATCGATGATTTTTGCGTTTGGCAGGATCAGCTTGATGAGTCCAATATGGAAAAAATTGTTAGGCATCTTGTCGATAAACAGATGGCCTGATCCGCGGTAAATACGTGTTTGATCGATAAATTGCGCTCCAAACTGAGCGAATAAGTCGTTATCGAGATCGCCTAAAATAGCCGGATAACGCGGAGTCCCGTCCTGATCTGCGTCGCGACCCCGCAAGCGCTTTGCAAGATCGAGAACATTATGCAGCTCCATGGTGCCATCGACCTGCGAGTGAGAGGCCAGTATTTGCTCAAGCAGCGTCGATCCAGCTCGCGGTAAGCCGACGATAAAAATCGGGTCGATATTTTGCACGCCAACGTGTTGTCGACTTTCAAAGAGCTCGCTTGTGCAGACGTCAATTTGTGCTTGCACACGTTTTCTCAGTTGTACTGGGTCGTAGTGCGTTGTTGGGAGCTTGAGCGAATTCCCGCGATCGTAGTAGTTAAAGGCGTCATCAAAGAGATTTTTGTCTTCAAGGGCCTTTCCGAGTGCAAAACAAATTTGCACTCTGTCGAGCGTCGATAGTGCGTCGCTCTCTTCTATTTTCTGCATGGACGCTATTTCATCATCATCGAAGCGATACGATTTTGTATTCGCAAGCGACCAGTAACTGTCACCGTGTGCGGGTTTTAGCGAGATGCATCGCTGGAAGGCGGCAACGGCATTTTCTCGTTCACCAATCGCGTTGAAAATATGGCCCTGACTGATAGGAATGAGATGGTCAGCGGGGGCGCTTTTGGCAAGTTGGGCGTACAGGTCTTTGGCTTCCTCAATATTTCCCACGGCAAATGCCGCCGCCGCATACGCTCGTTTAATTTCACCGGTGTCGGTTGGCGCGTCTTTGTTCAGTGAAGCGGCAATGTCAAAGGCCGAGTGAAAACGCTGGCGTCGCATCAACACGTGAAAGAGCTGAAGTCGTGCTGGGATCATTTTGGGCTGAAGCGCGACCAGTGTCTCGAGTAAAAACTGCGCCTCATCTAAAATATTTTTCCGGGTGAGGACCTCGGCCAAGAGCCGCATTCCCTCCGGGTGGGTCTTGTTGTCTCGTAAAAAGTGCTTAGCAAGGCGCTCGGCGTCTTGCACTTTGTTGTTGGCGAGGTAGCTAATGACGGTTCTCAATTCGGGCGGCAGTGACCTTAAAAAGTCCAGTTGAGCCGCCGCAGCCTCCGCCAATGAGGGGCTGAACTTCCGGCGCAGGGGAATAAGGAATTGCCAACACTGCATCAATGCCGGGTCAAGCTCCACAGCACGCTCGGCTGCCGCGTGTGCGAGTTTGGGTTCATTAATCGCCAGAGCAACCGTGGTCATCTCCTGAAAGGCGCGCGCGTGGTCTGGCACGTCTGAGGTAAGCGACTGCAGACTTTGCATGGCTTCATCATTGCAACCTTGCAAGCGCAACAGTAAGCAGGCGAGATACCGAACGTTTGGATCGTCTGGATGCGCCGTCGCGAGACCGGCAATAATACGGTTGGCCGCGTCGAGGTCTTTATTCACCAGTGCTTGTTGCGCGTCTATTAATTGCTGAGAGATGTCACTCATAGCGTTACTAGGTACCTATGTGGCGTTACTGATGTGTCGTCCCTGTTTTGCAGACAAAAAAAGGGGTGACGTAGTGTCACCCCTTTTTGGGTTTGCTTCAAATAGTGGTCTAGAAGCTGTAGCTCAATCTCAGACCCATAGTGCGCGGACGCATCATTGATGACTCAGGCGTGTACTTACCTGCAGGCTGGACAACATAGCCTTCTTCGCTGGTGATGTTGTTGACGTAGAGCTCGGCCGTCCAATTGTCTCGGCCATAACCCACGCCCACATTCATCGACAGTGCCGAATCATTGATGTAACGCGAGTTTGAGGGGAGTCCCAAGCCGTTTGAACCTTCGATAGTACCGAAAGTACCGCCTTCATTTCGGATGCTTACGCCCGATGAAGTGCCATAGGCCAT
>JABIZW010000054.1 GCA_018666295.1 Halieaceae bacterium | reverse complement strand
GGCGATCGTGACTCGGTGCAGGAGCCGGTCGTAGCCGTCAAAGCCGCCCGTCGCCGAGTGAAGAAGTGATCGGTTATCCCAAATCACCAGCATGTCTTTTTCCCATTGGTGACGGTATTGAAACTTCTCTTGTGTCTGGTGGGCGTAGAGCTCCATGAGGAGTGCATGCGACTCCTCTGCCGAGTGACCCTCTAGCGTCTGAATATAGGCCGCAGAGGAGTACAGTGCTTTCGCGCCCGTCTCGCGGTGTGCTCTTACGAGTGGGTGTGGATATGTCTCTCGGGCTCTTTCACTGGGTTTGATCTGCATGCTCCGACCCAATTCCTGGTCGCTTTCACCATAAGCCCCATCGGGTGCGTAGCCGAGCGCTGCTGAGTGCACCGCCGTTACCCCGTCAACCTTTGCTCTCAGGCCTTCAGGCATGTCCTCGTAGGCCTTTACTTGATCGGCAAACAAGGTGTCGCCGCCATGCGGTGGAATCGTGATGCTAAACAGTGCCGTACCTGCCGGTGGCACGGGCATAAAGCTCCAGTCGGTATGAAATATTTCGGCAAATATGGGCGTCTTCTCGTCAGCATCGCGCTGAATCGCGCAAATATTGGGGAAACCCTCAATGTGGCCGAAAAAGGGGTCTTCGCCGATGGGACCGAAGTATTGAGCCACCCGCTCTAGGTCATGTGGACTGAGTCGCTGATTAGGAAAAGCGACAACCTTGTGCTCGAGCCATATTGCACGCAGCTGAGCAACTTGGTCACTGCTGAGTTCGCTCGTGAGATCAACACCTTCGATGCGAGCACCGCAGGCGCGCCCTGAGGGCGTCACGAAAAGTGTCATATCTGGGCTCCTTAGCGCGTTATCGACCCCTGATAGTAGGTCAAGGCGCGTTATTCCACCATGCCAAATCTGAGTAGGCCCTAAGGTCGAGTTCATGGGTCCATGCGGAACGGTGTTGATGCGCAATGTGGTAATAGGTCTCGGCTATTTCTGCGGGCAACAGCAAGCCGTCTTTTTCTTTACCTCGGGCGTCCCTCAATTGTTCAAACATTTCGGGACCGAGCATCTTGCCGAGCGTGTCCGGTGCATCGACTGCGCCATCAACGATAATGTGCGCCACATGAATTCCCTTAGGTGCGTACTCTGCATTGAGTGTTTGGCAAAGCATGCGTCGACCTCCCATGGCGGCTGCGTGTGAGTGTTGGCCTGCATTGCCTCTAACGGCAGCGGTTGCTGAAGTCACTAAAATAGTGCCGCGGCCACGTGCTTCCATGGCAGGGAGGACGGCTTTCGCCAGTCTAAATAGCCCGAAACAGGCCATTTTCCATCCAAGCTCAAAGGTTTTTAGTGCCGTTTGCTCGAGCGCGCGATTGCCAATTTGGGCGCCTAAATTGAAGAGAACAACGTCGATCGGGCCCAGCTGTTCAACCTCTTCGACGAGTTTCTCGATCGCGCCTTCTTCGGTCGCATTGAGAAGGTGCCCTGAGGCTGAGTCACCGCGGGCGACGATCTCACCGACCAAGTTGTCGAGACCGGCTGTATCACTTCGTCGTGCTAAAGCTGCGTGATAGCCGTGGGCTGCAAACTTCGCCCCGACGGTTCCACCGATTCCCGCTCCAGCACCAATAATGAGGCAGACCTTTTTCACACGCCACGCTCCTTGTCGTCTATGAGTGACTAATAATGCAGGTAAATAGAACCAGAAGGGTAACGCGAGAAGCCTCTCAGCACGAACGTACTGAGCGTGTTCAGTTCAGAGCTTAAAGGGTGCCTTTCGAGCACCTGTGAGCGCTTGCTCTCTCACCGATGCGATCACGCCTGCAATATCTGACACTTCCTTGATCACTTCGCCGATCCGGATAGTCCGCTGTTGGTGGTTGATAATCGCGGGAAGCACGGGCACACGAGCGGCTTGTGCAATACGTGCAAAGCCTTCTTTGAGGCTGCCGTCGGTATTGCGTGAGCCCTCTGGCGCAATTCCAAGAATGAGCTGTTTTCGGCGGGTAAATTCCTCGGTCAGTCTGCCCACCAGGCCTTGCGAAGAGCGCCTGTCGACAGGGATACCCCCAACACTTTTAAAGAACAGGCCCTGCGGGAACTTAAAAAGCGTGTGTTTTGCCATGAAGTTCACTTTTAGCCCCCAGCCCCAAATGACGGACAGTGCAAGCACGAAATCAAGATTGGAGCTGTGAGGCAAAGCAACGACAATAAATTTGGGCTCATCGGGAAGCGCACCTTCGAGCTTCCAGCCCAGCACCTTTAAAACTGTCCTACCGATGAGTTTGCGTAAAGGTTGTCGTCGGGCGGGAATCGAGTTGCCCAGTCGCGGCCATGCCATAGTATCCACTTTTATGTTGTTATACGTTGTGTGCTGCGTTAACCAGTATCAAGTCTTTCACGGGTAGATGAAAGTACAAACTGCGCGGTTTTTCGCCAGTGCTTAAGCCATTTGTAGTGTAGCCAACTCACGTTGAGAGGCGAGTGCTGGCCTAAAAGGAGCGTGAAATGAAGACAGCGTTTGTGACGGGTGCCGCTCAGGGTATCGGACTGGCCATTGCCCGCCGATTTGCGCAGGCGGGCTATCGTGTTGGGCTCTTTGATATTAATGACACTCGGTGCCACGAGCTCTTGGGCGAGTCTGAGTTTACGCACGCGATTGCAGGACACTGCGATGTAAGAGACAAAGCGTCCGTCGATGCGGCACTTGCGTATTTTTCCGAAGCCACAGCAGGGCGCCTCGATGTTTTGGTAAACAATGCGGGGGTGCTGACGGCTGGCGAGTTGACGAACCACTCAGAGGCACAAATTCGTGCGATGGTCGATGTCAATGTGACGGGTTTGACCCTGGTCTCTTACGCGGCCTTCCCACTCCTTAAGGCAACGACAGGGGCGATGGTCATTAATTTGTGTTCGGTATCGAGCATCCACGGAATACCCTTGCTCGCGGTTTACAGCGCCACAAAATTTTACGTCGATGGACTCACACAGGCACTCAATATCGAGTGGCAAGACGACGATATTTTTGTGACTTGTGTCAAACCGCCTGTGATCAATACGGCAATGGGTCAGTCATTAGACCCCCGCCACACTGAGAATATGAAGATCACCATGGAGCCCAGTGATGTTGCTGAGGCGGCTTTTTCGTTAACCCAAACGCGCAAGCTGCACCTGGTTTTGGGATCGACGTCGAGGCTGTGGCACGGACTCAGTGGCGTATTTTCGATGCGCTTTAGTCGGTGGCTGACGCGCCGCATCATTGGCTAGTTGCCGGCGTCATTGAGTGAAGTGAACGCACTTCACTGGACGGTCATCGCCGTTTTTAACGGACCACTACGAACGGTTACCTGTGAGGCGATGGTTCATGGGTTATCGAGCGCCCCCAGTCGCGGTGTACAAAAAAGTGACTGCGCCCCCACGCACTGGGTCTATCTGTGCAACGTCCACTGGGAGGCGCTTTGCCTCACGTGGTAGGTTCTTGATCCATGGCCATAAGTTGCGCCAGATCGTCAGCCAGTCTGACGCAGGCCGCCTCGGCACTCTTGCTTACGCGTCCAAACATCAAATAGCTGTGGGTCAACTCAGTAAAGCAGTGATGGATGACCGTATTGCCTGACTGTTCCAAACGCGCAGCAAAGGCGTTTCCTTGGTCTCGAATAGGATCAAATCCCGCAGTACCGATCACGGTCGGAGGGAGACCCTCTAGCGTCTCGGCGTGCAGTGGATTGACCCAGTCGTGGTCGATGTTTTCGTCATTGGGAAAGACGTGTGCATTGAAAAAATGCATGGTCTCTTGGGTTAGGGGGAATGTGTGAGCGCAACTGGTCATGGAGTGCTGGTCCTGGTCGTTTGTCGTAACCCAGGGGTAGGCGAGGCACAGGGCTTTAGGTTGTTGGCCCCCCTCGTCGCGCAAGATGAGTGCTAGCGTACTGCTCATTAGACCCCCTGCACTGTCACCCGCAAGGGCGACCCGCGCAGGATCTATACCCAAGTCCGCGGCATTGTCTTGCGCGAAGCACCAAAGCGCCTTGGCGTCTTCGATAGGTGCTGGGAAACGGTTTTCGGGGCAGAGCCGATAGTCGAGTGCGATCACGGCTGCGCCGCAGCGTTGAGCCAACAGTGAGCAAAAGTGGTTGTCGGTCAGATGGTCCATAATGACCATGCCGCCTTGGTGAAAAAACAGGATCGCAGGTATTGTCCCCGACGCGGTTTGCGGGCGATGAATCCGAGCGGATAGGGTGTTCCCAAGAAGCTCAAACGAGGTGTCTTCAGCGGTTACCCCGCGCGCTGTTGGCAAATTCAAGCTCGTGAACTCAGCGGCTTTGTTGCGAATATCCTCAAGTGATTGCGCCGCGCTGCCCGTGCTGCCTTTTGCTGACAGGGTCGCGAGGACGTGCATATTCATGTCGAGTGTATTTCCGTCAATGACTGGCGCGGGCCCTGCGAATGCGCGCAACAACCATTTTGGGAAAACACGAAGAGTGTCGATCATCAGTAATTGGAGGGACATTATTATTCCTAGTGTGGTGACGCTTCTTCACTCTATTACACCCGTAGAGAACGCACAAAGAAGTGGGTTTGCGCTTCAGCAGGCGCCGCGTCACTATGGCGTATTGATTGCACGATGAGCGCGGTTTGTTAGGGAAGGAATCGTTAGTGGCTATAGAGGTTGATGCTCGCGCAGCGGGATTTGAGGCAAAAAAGCTTGCGCGAATTGGCGAGCACTTGAGCGAACGGTACGTTGAGCCCGGTAAAATTGCCGGGTGCCAAGTCCTGGTTTCGCGTCATGGGATTCCGGCCTATTTTGAGTCTTACGGTCTGATGGATCGTGAGCGAAACAAACCCATGCAAGACGATACGCTTTTTCGCATTTACTCAATGTCTAAGCCCATTACTTCAGTGGCCTTAATGATGTTGTGGGAGGAGGGACGCTTTCAATTAAGCGATCCAGTGCATCGGTACATTCCCTCTTGGCGTAACCAAGTCGTCTGGCAGGAGGGCGAGGGCAGCAGCATGGTCACTCGACGCCCGAAAGCGCCGCCGACGATGCAACACATTTTGAGTCACACCGCGGGCCTCACTTACGGCGGACTGTTGCCCGGTCTTGAAAGTCCCGTTGATGCGGCTTATCAGCATATGGGGGTGGCGCGCGGCGATGGCGAGACTCTGATGGAATTTGCTGACAAGTTAGGGCGTGTTCCTCTGATGTATGAGCCCGGGTCGAAGTGGTGTTACTCATTAGCGACCGACGTGTGTGGCGCGTTGGTCGAGATTATCTCGGGCCAGCCGTTTGAGCAGTTTCTGCAAGAGCGACTCTTTGCCCCTCTCGGGATGCGTGACACTGGTTTTCGTGTCAGCGATGAT
>JABIZW010000004.1 GCA_018666295.1 Halieaceae bacterium | reverse complement strand
CCGGTCTGGTGGCTCTTATTGATCGCAGCAGCCCTCGCGGCCACCGTCACAGTGATCTGGTTTGTCAGACGTTACAAGAGGGCCGCCTACCGCCGGGAGGGGTTGGCGTGGCTTCGGGATTTAGAGGCGTGTGATGCGGACGTACATGCGTTGAGTGCCGCACTTAAAGCAACTGCACTGAAAGTTTATCCATCCGAGACCGTCGCAGGTCTTTCCGGCACGGACTGGCCGCAATTTCTTAGGCGCAGCTGCCCAAAATTTGACAGCACCGCCCTTACAATATTGACTCAAACCCACGCCCCAAACCCAAGCACACCTGACTCAACTGACTGGCAGCACGCGCGGCTTTGGATGCAGCGCCACGAGGTGCCCCGTGCTTAACTTTCTTTGGCCATGGGCATTCGCGCTGATTCCGCTGCCACTGTTGATGCGGCTGCTCCCCCCGGCGTCGGAGTCACTTGGCGCGGCAATTCGCGCGCCCTTCACCGCCCGTTGGCAGCGACTCGAGGGACAGGGCAAACTGTCCGCTAACGTCAACTCGGCGCGCGTATTCGCGCTCTTTATTGCTTGGGCACTCGTTGTGACAGCGATTGCGAGACCCCAGTGGGTCGGAGAGCCCATTGAGCTACCCAATACGGGGAGAGACTTAATGCTGAGTCTGGATCTGTCGGGCAGCATGCAAATTCGCGATATGCAGGTGGGAAATCGCACGATATCGCGCGTCGAGGCAGTCAAGGCGATTGCCTCTGATTTTACCGAGCGACGCGTCGGCGATCGAGTCGGTCTTATTCTGTTTGGATCGAAAGCCTATGTTCAGGCACCACTGACGTTTGATACGACAACGGTCACCCAGTTCATTCGTGAAGCACAACTGGGATTTGCAGGCGAAGACACCGCCATTGGTGACTCACTTGGACTTGCGATCAAACGACTACGAGATCGCCCCGCGGCCTCGCGGGTGTTGATTTTACTCACGGACGGTCAAGATACGGCGAGCAGTGTCGATCCGATGGAGGCCGCGGCACTCGCCGCCCAACAAAGCGTCAAAGTCTATACGATCGGCATCAGTCGTAATCTGGGAACAAATAACGCGCGCGGTGGTGAGGTTGATGAGGCCCTCCTTCGTGCCATTGCCGAAGCCACCGGCGGTGAATATTTCAGGGCACGGGACCCAAGAGAACTTCAAGCGATTTATAGCATTATCGATCAGCTTGAACCGGTCGAGCAAGACGCCAGTACGTTTCGACCACGACGAGCACTCAGTTACTGGGCCATGCTGAGTGCGCTTATCATGGGATCAATGGTGCTTCTGACCGGCGGCATCGTTTCGCGCTTCCCAAGTACTCAAGGCGTTACTGCAGGATGATGGCATTGCATTTTATTCGTCCCGAGCTGCTCTGGCTGTTGCCGGCGGTCCTGCCTTTAATCTTTCTTGCCTGGCGCAAGCAGTCCAGTGGTGGCGATTGGGCGAAGGCCATCGACAGCGAACTACTGCCGCACCTGGTCACCTCTGAGGGCAGTTCCGGGAGTCGATTACGGCAGCTCTGGTGGCTCGCTCTCCCACTACTCGTATTTGGCGCGTCAGGTCCATCGCTCGAACGCACCGAGTTACCCGTTTTTGAAAAATCTGACGCGCTGGTCATCGTTCTCGATCTCAGTCGCTCAATGTGGGCGACAGACACGCAGCCCAGCCGAATCCGCAGAGCACGCCAAAAAGTCATGGACGTGCTGGATCTTCGGTCAGAGGGCGTCACCGGTATGGTCGCATTCGCAGGCGACGCCCATGTCGTCACACCGCTGACCGACGACACACGAACCATTGAAAATTTATTGAGTGCACTGGCGCCAGACATAATGCCCTTACCAGGCTCTAACGCTACCGAAGCACTCGGGCTTGCCGCCAGTCTCCTTGAGACATCGGGACTCACCAATGGCAGTGTGCTCCTCATTACCGACGGACTGCCTAAGCTATCCACGTCACAAGTCAGCGATTTGCTTAAACCCGTGGACGCCGATCTCAGTATTTTAATCGTCGGGACCGAAACGGGCGCTCCCATTCCTCTTCCCGATGGCGGCTTTTTAAGGGATGACAGCGATCAAATTGTCATCCCTGCCGTTGATAAACGCATGATTCAGCAAATTGCGTCTAATCTCGATGCAAAGAGTGCCAGTGTCTCCGTCGACAGTAGTGATCTTGCGTACTTACTGTCCGGGACTGAATCGAGCATGACCAGCGACGATTCGCTTGAGCGGAAGACCGACACCTGGGTTGATTTAGGGTACTGGTTGGCCATGGCTGCCGCGCTACTTTTACTCCCTTTATTCAGGCGGGGGGCGTTAAGCGCGCTCGTGTTCGCAGTTCTCCTCACTGACGCAGACCCCGCCCACGCAAACCCACTGGAGCATTTTTGGTCGACGCCCGACCAAAAGGGCGCCAGCGCACTCGCAGATGGCGATCCAGCGCTTGCCGCCACCTTGTTTGAAGCACCCGAATGGCGCGGCACCGCGCAGTATGAGGCCGGCAACTTTAAGTCGTCATCAACCGAGTTCGGTAAGCTTGAGTCGACCGACTCGCTGTATAACCGAGGCAATGCCCTCGCGCTGTCAGGGGACCTTAAGGCTGCCATAGAAAGCTATGATAAATCGCTCGCGTTGTCTCCGGACCGGCAAGATGCGATTACCAACCGAGAGCTGGTGAAGTCGTTACTTGAGCAACAAGAACAAGATCAGCAAGGCAATGATCAAGACAGCGACAGTGACCAATCCGACCAAGACGGGGAATCTCAAGATTCAGAGAGCGAGTCGGCGCAACAAGATCAAGACAGTCAGAGCGATTCTCAAGAAGGAGACTCTGAACCGTCAGACCAGCAACCCAGTGATCAAGAATCGCAGCAAAACGGCAACGCTGAGATGGCAGAGGATCTGAGCCCCTCTGATCTTGAAGAGGCGACTCAGGAGCAACTCGCTCGCTTTGACGAAGCCCTCGAGGAGCAGCAAGCACTCGAGCAGTGGCTGCGGCGGGTACCCGATGACCCCGGCGGCCTATTGCGTCGCAAGTTCAGATACCAAACCATCCAACGCCTGAGAAACGGAGAGGAACCTGATGAAGACGTTCGTTGGTAAGCTAGTGCGGGGCTTGACCCTGCTCGTCATTACACTAGTGTGCTCGACGGCTGTTGCCGAAATTCGATCCGACGTCGACCGACGCACGATCAGCATGGGTGAATCGTTGAGATTAACCGTAACAGGCGACGCCAGCGAGCGACTCGATCAGCTGGATCTTGCGGCACTCCAATTTGACTGGGAAATCTTGAGTACCAGCAGTTCAACCAACACCTCGTTTATTAACGGTGCGCGCTCAATGACTCGAACGCTGACGCTAGACCTCTTGCCGGTACGCGATGGCATTTTATCTATTCCTTCACTAAGCACGGGAGGCAATCGGACGACACCGATCGCCATCACGGTTAATCCACAAGTTGTCAGTGCGGGCGGCGACGACTCCGTGCGATTCGACATCGATATCGACAAGCGTGACGTCTACATTCAGGAACAGCTCATTCTCACTGTGACGATTGAGCAGGCGATTAATCTCGATGGCGCGGAAGTCACGCAACTGGCGATTGATGGCGCGATCGTTGAAGAGCTCACACGCCGCAACTTTCAGCGGCAAATTAACGGACGCTTGTGGCGTGTCACACAGCTCCGGTACGCGATTTACCCTCAACAACGCGGGATGCTTGAGATCCCGTCGCTCTCGCTCACAGCCCGCGAGGTGCTTCCAGGCCGATCGTTATTGGGTGCGCGACTCGGTAAGCGCTTCAAACTCTCTAAAGACGCAATTCAAGTCAACGTCAAACCAGTACCCGAGAACTTTCCTGGCGATGTGTGGTTACCTGCCGTGTCACTAGAGCTCAGACAGTCGTGGTCGAAAGCACCTGACTCAATGGAAGTCGGCGACTCAACAACTCGCACCCTGACACTCGCAGCTGAGGGACTTTTAAGCAGTCAACTTCCCTCAATGACCAGCATGAGCGACAACTCACAGAGCGCCGGGATTCGTGTTTACCCCGACCAGGAATCCAGCGACCAGATAGAGCGTACGGACGGGTTTTTGGGTCAACGAACGCACAGTGAGGCGCTGGTTGCCACTGGCGGTGGCTCGTGGACGTTGCCTGAAGTCAGCGTCCCCTGGTGGAATACTGAGACCGACACACTGCAAGTTGCGACATTACCCTCGACCACGATCTCTGTCCGCGCACCGGTCATCGAAACACCCGGCACGCTGGATGTCACTCAGGTCTCAGCCCAACCCAACTCGCCGCCTTATTGGCTCACTGCATTGGCCGCTTCAGGATGGCTATTGGCGACGGTGCTTTTAGGAGTTATCTGGCGCTCACGAAGGCGAGTTGATACTGAACCCGCAAAATCCCAGACAGAGGATCGGCTGCGTCCACTGCTTACAGCAATCAAGGCCAGTACAGCGCAACGCGATGCCGCCTTAACCCGCGACCTGCTAATGCGATGGGCGACGGTTCACTTTGGCCAACCAGTGAGAACGTTTCAACAACTCCGATCGCTGTGCAGCGACGCATTGGTGCAAGAAACGTATGTTCTTGAGCGCGCGCTTTATGCGTCTGGCGACGATCAATGGACGGACGCAAAAACCTTTTATTCAGCCCTTCGAAGCGAGCCGCCGCCGACATCGCCCGAGTCAACGATGACGGTTCGCCGCCTCTACCCCACCGGCTGACCGCAGGTCACTGGCAGGTCACTGAGAGTCTTAAGAGCCCTAAGAGTCGCTCAGTGATCGGCTGACGACTTCGAAGACGTCTTGCGATAAATTGGGCAGTGCGGCGACGGACTCGAGCTCTTGGCGCATTGACGCCTGCCCGTGTGCGTAGCGGCGCCAACGCGTCATCGGACCCAGCATTCTCGCGGCTATTTGCGGGTTATCGGACTGCAGGTGTCTAACCGCTTCTCCAAGAATACGATATCCACTGCCGTCAAGTGCGTGAAACGCAGTGGGATTCGCACCCGCGAAGGCACTGATGAGCGATCGAACTTTGTTGGGGTTACGCCAATCGAACGCGTGATGGGTGGTGAGCGCCTGTACGTCAGACACAGTCGCGACCCCGGGTCGCGTGGCCTGCATCACGAACCATTGATTAACGACAAGATTTTCCGACTTCCACTGATCGAAGAAATGCTCAAGCACCTCGGCCCGATGAATCTCATCACCACTGTGCACAACAAGATGAGCGGCACAGAGTCTGTCTGACAAATTTGTGGCTGAATAATACAGGTCTCTGGCTTTTACTAACCACGCGGAGTCACTATCAACCAACAGTCCGAGGGCGGTATGAAGTAACGACCGCTGTCCAATTTGCTCGGCAGTAGGCGCGTAAGGCACCGCATTACTAAGGCTTTGCTCGACAATCGCCTCAAGCTGCTCACTCAGCGCAGCGCCAAGCGCTGCTGAAACGCGTAAATGCGCGTCGTGGATGTCATGCACGTTGACCAAGCCTGTCTGTGCCGCGCGATCGGCAATTGAGGCCTCCGTCGGTAAGCTCAAGAGCTTTGCTTTCATGGCGTCTTCAAGATCGCCGGCTAAGACGCGCTTGAGCGCACCAAGGTAGTCCTCGGGCAAGACATCTGACGTTGCATCCATTGCTTCTAGTGCAAGCCGCTGTGATGCATCCCAACGCACAAATGAATCGTCGTCGTAACCCATAAGTGCGACGAGATCGTCCCGGGGCTGAGGCATGTTCAAGCGCACGGGCGCGGAAAAGCCACGCAATGCTGAGACGACAGGCTCTGTCGTGAGTCCATCGAACGACACGGTCTGGGAGACCTGATCAAGTTCAATAACCCGAGCTGTCTGTCCGTCGCCCAGGTCGATGTGCTCGCCATTGGTCATTAGTGAGACCGCAACCGGAATGTGCAGCGGTGGTTTTTCGTCTTGTCCTGGCGTGGGCGGATTACTTTGTGTGAATGTCAGCTCCAATCGCCCGCGGGCAGAGTCGAATACTTTTTCAACATCGATGACCGGTGTACCCGCCTGTTCATACCACCGTCGGAACTGGGTCAAATCTTTGCCTGAGGCCTCCTGCATGGCATCAACAAAATCATCGCAGGTGACCGCCATTCCGTCGAAGCGCTCAAAGTACAATCGAGCGCCACGGTAAAACGCGTCATCGCCCAACAGCGTGTTGAGCATCCGAACAACTTCAGCACCTTTTTCGTAGACGGTCATCGTGTAAAAGTTAGAGATCTCGATAAACGAGTCGGGTCTGACCGGATGCGCCATGGGACCTGCGTCCTCAGCAAACTGGTGGGTTCGCAAGAAAGACACATCCTCAATACGCTTGACGCCTCGAGAATTCATATCGGCAGAAAACTCAGCGTCTCGAAAAACAGTAAAGCCCTCTTTGAGGCTCAGCTGAAACCAGTCTCTGCAGGTGACACGATTACCCGAGTAGTTGTGGAAATACTCGTGCGCAACAACGCCCTCGACTCGCTGGTAACCCAAATCAGTCGTAATATCAGGGTGTGCCAGCACACAGGAGGTGTTGAAAATATTCAGGCTCTTATTTTCCATCGCCCCCATATTGAAGTCATCGACAGCGACAATATTAAACAGATCAAGGTCGTACTCGAGACCGTAGCGCTCTTCATCCCAGCGCATCGACGCCTTGAGCGACGCCATTGCATGATCACAGTAGCCTGTGTCTTTGGCCTCAACCCAGATCCGCAGATCCACAGGCTTACCGGACAGCGTTACAAAGCGATCAGCAACTAGTTGCAAGTCACCGGCCACCAGCGCGAACAGATAACTGGGCTTGGGGTGTGGGTCATGCCAAACCACCTTGTGGCGGCCACCCTCTAGGTCTGAGCGAGCCACTTCATTGCCGTTACTCAACAACACGGGACAGACGGTTTTATCCGCTGAAAGGCTCACGGTGAACGTCGAGAGCACATCGGGTCGATCCAAACCAAAGGTAATCTTTCGATATCCCTCCGCCTCACATTGCGTACAGTACATCGTGCGAGACCGGTATAAACCTTCAAGCGACGTATTGGACTCGGGCTCAATATCGACCACCGCACCAAACTCAAAATGGTGAGGTACCGTCTCTAATGTGAGCTTCCCCCCGGCATAGGTAAAGTCAGATTCAGCGACTTGAGCCCCGTTAATACTGATGGATCGAACCGACAGGCCCTCTCCATCAAGCACCAAGGGTCTTGCGTGCTGACCATTTCGCTCAACGGTCAGCTTGCTGACAACACGCGTCGTTCCCTCGTGAATATCAAAGGCGAGATCGACGTCGCTAATCAAAAAGTCTGGGGGCTGATAGCTCTGTCGGTAAATCGTTTTAGGTGTGCCGTCTCGCATTGTTATTCTGTCTCCATTTGGACGTGATACCCGCCGAATTTTCGAATGTTGAGCACGCCAGTGTCGAGTAACAGGTACTGCCCCTTAATCCCCATTAAGCGACCTTCAACACGGGGGTTTTTATCAAAATTATGTGTACTGACTTTCGTGGGGAATTCGAGGACGGGATACTGGATCTCGACCGTCGGCTCAGCCTCTAAAATCTGCAGTGCTTGAAGGCCGAAGCGATCTTGCAGTGCACTGATGTCCTCGGCGCACAAGTCCATAAGCTCCGCGCGTTTATCTTCTAAAGAGACGTCCGCACCATTGCCCTTGAGCATCGTTTGCCACGCTGTCTTATCAGCAACATGCTTTGCTATTGCGGTCTCGAGTAACCCTGAAAGCTGCCGATGTTGCACGCGTGCAATGGGCTGAGCCTGCGTAGCGCCTTGATCCATCCAGCGAGTTGGCACTTGAGAGTGTCGCGTTATGCCGACTTTTACACCCGATGTATTGGCGAGGTAGACCACGTGGTCTACGAAACAGTTTGACTGCGCCCAGTCGGGCTCCCGGCAAGTGCCCTCATCGAAGTGGCACTTTTCAGGACTCATAATGCAACTGTCACAGGCCGCGAGACGACGAAAACAAGGGTAACAAAAACCCTGGCTAAAACTCTTTTTGGTCTTCCGGTCGCAGTGAACGCAATTAATGACGCCACCAAACTCAAACGCCACGCGGGTTCCTAATAGCGCATTTAAATCAATACGCGCTTCATCGAGCGGCAGCTGATATTTCACATCGCCAGAGAGTTCTGTGACCATCTTGCGTAAATTTCCACTGACTAACATTGACCTACGTCACTCCTCACTGCCATTTAATAGGAACCGGATCGTCACACAGACTGTCCGCCTTTGATCCCTTATCGATAAACCCTATCCGTTGATCCTCAGGCAGGTGGTGCTGGCCCCATAAGATCACGGCATTCATAGTATCAACACGTTGCGCGTCGGTGATCGATCGCCCATCTGGCCATTTACCCAACGACAAGGCGTCTACCATGCGGTCATAGACCTCTCGCGGCATCGCCACAATGGCGTCTTCATAACTTTCTGACATACGTTAGTCCTGCTTCCGGGTGATTCCGGCAATGATGGCGCCAGTGATAATACCCACCAACAAACCGCCTAGATGAGCACCATTAGCAATGGATCCAAGACCGACTACTTTGAGCACGCCGGTGAAGCCAATAAAAAGCCAAATCCACATAAACGTGAATACGGAGGGCAGTGGAATATCAACAAGGCCGGGCCGCATTCGATGCAACACCCACAAACACCCCATGTACGCGTAAACAACGCCCGAAAGTCCGCCAAAAATCGAAGGTCCGGCCCACCAACTTTGAAGAACATTACCGCCGACGGCGCCCGCTAAAAACAAATTGAGCGAAAATACACTTCCCAGGCTGAGCTCGAGCCGACTGCCGAATTCCCATATCCACAGGGCATTAAACACAATGTGCATCAAGCCAAAATGCACAAGCGCAGGACTGACGTATCGCCAGTACTGGGCGCCGGGATCGACAAGCTCAAATCGAAGTCCGTTAAATTCAACTTTGTGAAATGCAAACCAGTCAAGAATCACGGCGTCGCCGAGCGTCGCCATTAATGCAAAAACAAGTCCCGCCATTGCGAGAATGAAAAGTGTGACCGGTGCCTGACGCCAGTGAACCCTAGCATTAGGGCGTGAGTGCATCAGACCACCTTAACTTGTCGCGGCAACTCGCATAAAAGCTATGGCCGGGCGGATGAAGCAGTCGCAGTGCCCGCTCCTTTTTCCTGACTGCCACCGAGTCACCCGGACTCAATGTCAACGAGACTTGGCCGTCGCAGGTCACTAGCGGGTTATTCTTATTCCGCTCGAGCGTGTCAATTCGGATTTCGCTATTCCCGTGAATCACCATCGGGCGACTGGTTAGCGAGTGCGGAAACATAGGCACCAACACCACAGCATCCAAGTCGGGCGTCATGATGGGCCCCCCAGCGGACATCGAATAGGCGGTCGAACCGGTGGGCGTTGAAATAATCAAGCCGTCAGCGTTCATGCGATAAACAAACTCATCATCAACGTGAAGCTGAAACTCGATCATTTGCGCTGACGTACCTGAGTTGACGACAACATCGTTCAGTGCCTCCGCCTGCCCGGTCAAACCTTGAGGACCATGAACCTCAACGTCCAGCAGAAAACGCTTATCGGTCGTATAGTGCCCATCTAGAACACTGCTGACGTGCGTCACGAGACCGTCGTCAGGACTCACATCGGTCAAAAAGCCAAGACGCCCACGATTTATTCCAATGACTGGACAGTCATGTTTGACCAAGGTTCTCGCCGCGCTGAGCAAGCTGCCGTCACCGCCAATAACCACGGCCAAGTCAACATTGGCACCAATCGCGTCTCTGGGCTGCATTGCGCGCGTCTCAAAGTGCGCAAGCGTCGCCAGACGATCTTCCAAGACCACATCAATGCCACGTCCGTCCAAGAGATCGAGAAGCTCGGAAACCACGTGGGTCACGCCTGGATGCTCTCGGCGCCCCAGCAGTCCAACTCTTTGAAACTCACTCACGACTTGTCATCTCATCTCGCTGTCGAATTAGGATTCAATGTGCTTTAACAATCGGCGCATTGAATGCGATACCTCATGATACGGCAAAAGTGACGATCCGATTCTTTGTGACCTTTCGTTTAATGCCTGCCAAAGGGTCGCTTCCGACAGTAACCGTCTTAAATTAAGCACCATGTGGGGCGAACTGTCAGCGACGGATACAGCATCACCCGCTTCCAATCGCGCTCTTGAGAGCCCCTCGCGTGTTGTCGCAACCGGAATACCGCGTGCCAACGCGTTCACCAGCTTGGCCTCCCTATGGGTCTCGTGGAGCAGCGGTTCGATCATGACGCGAAGTCCAAGCTCGGCAAGCTTCGTGTCGCGATTATCGCGGTGCAAAAAAATATCACCATAATCAGTCAGCTTTTGTACCAGGGCGTCACTCGCGTCTTGGCCTATCACGTGGAACTCAAGGCCCGGGACCGAGTCTCTAATGGCATTCCAAACGTTGTCGAGAAACCATGTGACACTGGCCACATTTTGTTCATTACCCAAATAGCCAACATAGCCAATCCGCATTCGCGTTGCTGAAAACTCAGCAACCGAGATCGTCGGCCTTGCTGCACTGGGCTGTGTTGTCTCGTCGAGCAACTTACCAAGCGGTAAACCCAAGGCTAATACTTGGGTTGCTGTCGACGGTACTGAGAATACCCGGTCACAACGTGACAGGGCGTCGAATTCCAACTCTTTGACACGCTTAATGCGTCGCCCACCCAAAAAGCCGCGTCCAATTCCATCCGCGTCAGAGGCTATTTCCTGCGCGAAGTAAATCGTTTTCCCCGGAATCCCGAGGGGCGTATAGGGCGTTGCCTCTAAACTGTCGATCACCACCGATTCAAAGTCGGCAGCCCGACGCTGAATGGCCGCCTTTAGTCGACCGTTGACGTAAGGCTCAAGACCACTCGACTCATAGACAGACTTTAGCGCGCCGCCCACCGCTCGCTCTTCCAAACCGCGCTCGAAGCCGCCTGTTACCCTCGTGATCCCTAGCTTAACTCGAAGTTCATTAAGCGTCGTTTGACTCACAGGTCCAACGACCGCCAGCGAGATGTCGAAGTCTCGAGAAAGCGCACTCAGTAGCGCTTGCGTGGGAGCGCGCAACACCTGATCCTCCCGATGCGGGCACACCGAAGTGATGTAGAGAAGCTTGTGCTGACTCAAGCCAGACTCCTAAGGCGCTTGCAAACCAACATTATTAAATTCCAGAACTCTTTCGGCACGGTAGCTCGACCGCACAAAGACGCCGGACACCACTTCTTTAAAACCCTTTGCAAGCCCGTACTCGCGATATCGCTCAAAGTCTTCAGGGGTAACAAAGCGCGCAACCGGCAAATGGTTCGGCGTGGGTTGCAAATATTGACCCAGCGTAAGCACATCAACGTCGGCGTCACGTAAATCGTCCATGCAACTCAGAAGTTCATCGTCGGTTTCCCCAAGCCCAAGCATCAACGATGTTTTCGTAATAACGTCTGATGACGCGGCTGCGTACTTCAATACGTTGAGTGTTTGTTGGTAGCCTGCTCGCGGGTCTCGTACCGGATGAGTAAGGCGCTTAACCGTTTCTATATTTTGGGCAAAAACATCGATACCCGACGCCAGTAGCACATCAATCGCCGACTCGAGCCCCAAAAAATCGGGCGTCAAGGCCTCGACACCCGTCTGCGGATTCAGTCGCTTTACCTCCGTCACTGTTTGCGCGTAATGACCCGCTCCACCATCCGGCAAATCGTCCCGATTGACTGAGGTCAGCACCACGTAAGTCAACCCCATTAATGCCACGGCTTTAGCTGTGTTAACAGGCTCCTCTGCGTCGAGCCACCCCTTTGGATTTCCGGTATTCACTGAGCAGAATCGGCAGGCGCGGGTACACACGTCGCCCATGAGCATGATCGTGGCTGTCCCTGCACTCCAACACTCACTGATGTTGGGGCATTTTGCTTCTTCACAGACCGTGGCTAGGCGATGCTGCTTTACGATGTCCTTCACCGACTCATACTTGGGCGAGTGGCGGACTCTCATTCGAAGGAAGTCTGGCTTTTTCGCGCGCGGCGCTGTCTCTTTAGCCGACTTAATACCGTCTTTAATCGCATGTACACCCGAAGCCGTGACAAATTTTTCGCCACTGCCTACGTTTACGACGGGAATAATATGGGCGTCCGTTTTATCAACCATGTTGGGCGTTTCTCGCAACTTAAGCACGTCCCCGACTTTCATCGAGCCCTATTGCTTATATTACACCAACTCCGCAGCATGGCACCGCCGAAAGACGTGAAGCTGAGCACATTTGAACGTGTGCAAGACGTAAAATCATCGTCAGCTTCGCCCTGACAATGGCGATCAGAGAATAAGCACACAGTCAGCGTCAGCATCGCTGAGACTAAATTCGCACGACAGTAAAGGAATTGCGGTGACTAAGAAGGTGCTAAAGCTAAAAGCCTGCTCGAGCTGCCAGTCCCTGTCAGACACTTTATACCGTTGTCGCGGTGCTAAAGCTGACCCTTGGGAATTTAGATGCGAGCCTTGTTTGATGCGCCTTAAAAGAGAAGCTGCAACGCATTATCAGTACGGTGGCACATGGAAAGCCACGAAGCGACGACCTTGAGAAATGCGACAAATTAGACTTTTTTTCGTTAAACCATCCTTATTTGCGCCACTTATTGATAGTCTGAGGGGGCTGTCTAACCTGTTGTGCCTGAAGGGTCGGTCGTACTGGTGCAGGGTGAGCGCAGTAAAAACTTAGTCACAATAAGGATAATAACTATGAATACGAACCAAATTTTAACAGCCTTGGGTGTTGTCGTTGCAATTGCTGCCGTCTTTGTCGGTCAAGTTGCTGCTTACTCAGCACTAATTCTCGTGGCATTGGGACTGGTCAGTGGCTTCATGAGTCCAATGGCCGATGCGGCCAGTCGGATGGCATACACGGTGGCTGCAGTAGCCATGCCTACCCTCGCCAACTCACTCGATGTTATACCTGCGGTTGGTGCACCAATTAACGCGATCATTGACAACATCGCTATCATGATCGCCGGCATGGTCGTTGCTAACTTCTTACTGGCAGTCAAAGACGCAGTCATGCCTTCAGGCGACTAACGACTTTTTTTTACAGGCCCGGAGCGTCGCTCTGGGCTTTCACAGTACTCACAAGCCCTCGAGCAACCACACTCCGATCAACGCCGTCGCAATACCTTTGACGTAAGCAAACCAAAGTCCTGCGTAAGGCGACATGCCAAATTGATCAAGCCACCACTGTGTTTGCCGGCGGTGCCAACTAAAAAAACCCATTTTCGACTCCCAGGAAGTCGGCTGACTGACTCGGCTCTTAGTTTATTTGAATAGACGGGGGTGGCCGCTGGCCGCACGGATCTGTCGTCCTCAACATTGAGCTTGTTTGCGGATCAATTCCCACTCCACCCAGTATTTAAGGCGTCGCGCCTCGCACGACACCAATCTCCTGAGCGTAAGCGCGACTTCCCCTGACGTAGGCGATTCCACCCACGACACTAAAGCTCACCCCTATGGCCAGCGCGTAGCGAACAGATTCAGTGCCATATCCGATCAATGCATCGCTTAAAAGACCCACCAGCAAGGGGCCTAAGCCCATTCCCAGTAAATTAATCGCAAGCAACATGAGCGCAGAGGCCTGTGTTCGCCAATACTGCGGCACTAAGTTTTGCACAGCGGCATAGCTCGGTGCGATCCAGAAACTTGCAAAAACAGCGGATAACGCCATGAAAACCAGGGCGAAGGGGATGTCTATGGTCTCACCCAAAACCAACCGGTGCTCGACAGGCCAAAGTAAGAAGGCAAGTTGCGTCGGCAGCGCGATGAAGATTCCAATGGCCGGCAGCCAGAGCTGCCACCGTGCATCACGTCGCGACAATGCATCCACCAAGAGACCACTGGAAATCGTCCCCAGTCCTCCACCGAAGACGCCGATCAATCCCAGATACAGTCCGGCGTCCACCAAACTCATACCGTGAACTCTCACCAAAAAACTGGGAGACCACACTCCGAGTCCGTAACCGGCTATTCCTGTGAATCCGACACCCAGCATAATGTGCGCAAAGGACGGCAGTTTGAAGATCTGCCCCAATGCGGAAAATAATCCCTGGTCGACTCGCGAATGTGTCGCGATGACCTTTGGTGGCTCTTTGATAGTCAACTGAATGACGATCGCCAAAAGCACGCCTGGAATACCGAACACTAAGAAAACGGACCGCCAGCCATACGCCTCTGCGATTAGGGCGCCGCCAAAAAGCCCGACAAGAATCCCAATGTTAGGCGCCGTTGCCAAAACACCTTGCGCAAATGCACGTTTCTCGGGAGGAAAATAGTCCGCCAGTAACGACTGAGAGGGCGGCGTTCCACCCGCCTCCCCCACACCGACGCCGATGCGCAAGATCAGCAGGTGCCAAAAGCCAGTAGCGGTTGCACAAAGCGCCGTCACCGCACTCCAGGTTGTCATCGAGATAGCGAGTACATTTCTGCGTGACCACCGATCTGCAAGACGCGCCACAGGAATACCTAGGGTCGCGTAAAACAACGCAAAGGCCAGTCCTGACAACAACCCCATCTGAGTATCGGTTGCACCGAATTCAGTCTTGATGGGCTCAATCAGAATCGTCATGACCTGTCGATCGACAAAGTTAAAGACGTAACCCAGCGTTAACAGTCCCAACACGTAATAGCGATAACGATTCGAGTAGAGCAAATGAGGCGATGTATTCACTGCGCCGGCGGTTGGTTCAGTCACAAAATTAAGACCCTTATTATTGTTCGACGCGCTGCAGGCGCAGCTCAATTGCCCACAGGGTATCTCGAAACCGTGCAGCGCTGAAATAGTCCGAATCAACCGTCAGAAAAGAGACATTCGAACCGCTGATTCACTGTTATAGTCTGGCAACACGCCTCCGGGAACGCGATTGCGATGAACAGCACTGTCGATACTG
>JABIZW010000005.1 GCA_018666295.1 Halieaceae bacterium | reverse complement strand
GTATATTGCGGGTGTAACCGCTCCCGCAGGCAAGCGCATGGGACATGCGGGAGCCATTATTTCCGGGGGCAAGGGAACGGCCGACGAGAAATTTGCAGCGCTTGAAGACGCGGGCGTTAAGACGGTCCGATCACTTGCCGATATTGGCAGCGCCATGGCCGAGATCACAGGCTGGTAGATTGCTGTTAATTTTTCCTAAAGCCCGCCTGGAGCGGGCTTTTTTTATCCAATCAAATTCTATTTTTTTACGGTTTGGGGCTTGAAAAATTTGCTCGATTACCCCATTTGATCTGCAAGTTATGAATACAGGTGTTCGACATGTCCTCTAAGCAAACCATGGGTTTTCAGACAGAAGCGAAGCGATTGCTTCAGCTGATGATTCACTCACTCTACTCAAACCGAGAAATCTTCCTTCGCGAACTGATTTCCAACGCCTCAGACGCTATTGATAAACGCCGGTTTCAGGCCATCGAAGACAGCAGTCTTGATGTGGGTGGCGAGGGTTACCAAGTGCGTGTCGAGGTTGATGAAGAGACTAAGACGCTGACCATTAGTGACAATGGGATTGGCATGTCTCGTGAAGACATCATTGAGAATCTTGGCACGATTGCAAAATCTGGGACGGCTGCTTTTATGGAACAGCTGAGCGGCGATCAGCAAAAGGACAGTCAGCTTATTGGACAATTCGGTGTAGGCTTCTACTCCTCGTTCATTGTTGCCGACCGTGTTGAAGTTATCTCGCGAAAGGCTGGAAGTGATGAGGCGACCCGCTGGGAGTCCACCGGAGAGGATGAGTTCAGTATTGATTCGGCCACTCGGGATGATGCAGGCACGACAGTGATACTTCATTTGGATGGTGAGGCAGAGGAGTTTGCATCACCGTTTCGTGTCAGAAGCGTCATAAAGAAATATTCAGACCACATCTCTGTGCCGGTTCTGATGCTCGAGCAAGCACCACCTGTCGACACTGACAATGACGAAGAAGACGCAGTACCGGCGAGTCCTACGTGGGAGCGCGTTAACGAGGCAAAGGCACTTTGGACGCGCAGTCGGTCAGAGGTGAGCGACGAGGAGTACAAAGAGTTTTACCGGCACGTGTCTAGCGACTATCAGGAGCCACTGAGCTGGGGGCACAATCGTGTAGAAGGGAAACTCGATTACACGTCATTACTCTATTTGCCCAGCCAGGCGCCCTTTGACCTGTGGAATCGTGACGGTGCGCGTGGGCTAAAGCTCTACATCCAGCGGACGTTCATTATGGATGACGCTGAACAGTTTCTGCCGCTGTATCTGCGGTTTGTAAAGGGCGTTTTAGACTCCCAAGATCTACCGCTCAATATTTCACGAGAAATACTCCAGCAAAGCCCTCAGGTTGACTCGCTCAGAAGTGCAGTGACGAAACGCGTTTTGGACATGCTGGGTAAAATGGGGAAATCCGACCCCGACAAGTACCAGACGTTTTGGAATGTCTTTGGCAATGTGCTTAAAGAAGGTCCAGGAGAGGACTTTGCAAATCGTGAGAAGATTGCCGAGTTACTGCGATTCGCGTCTACAGACACCGACGACGACACTCAAAACGTGTCGTTGACGAGTTATGTGTCCCGGATGCAGGAAGGACAGAATGCCATTTACTACGTGGTTGCTGACAACCATGTCACGGCGAAAAATAGCCCACATATTGAGGTTTTCAGAAAGAAGGGCATAGAAGTGTTGCTGTTGTCAGATCGAATTGATGACTGGCTCATGGGGCACCTTAACGAGTTTGACGGCAAGGCACTGAAGGACATTGCCAAGGGTGAATTGGATCTGGGTGAGAGCACCGATGAGGAGAAGGCTGAACTTGAGGCGGCCAAGACTGACAATGAGGGGCTCCTTGGGCGACTCAAAGAGGCTTTGGGCAGTCGAATCAGCGAGGTGAGACCAACGCTTCGGTTGACCGACTCTCCAGCCTGTCTAGTCGTCGGTGAGCATGAACTTGGCGCGCAAATGCGCAGTATCTTAGAAGCTGCTGGTCAGGAGCTACCGGACAGCCAGCCGATCTTAGAGGTGAACACCGACCACGGCTTGGTAAAACGTATGGACAGCGAGTCAGACGAAGACCGGTTCGCCGATCTGGCCCTAATTCTCTTGGATCAGGCCACACTCGCACAAGGCTCTCAGTTAGAGGACCCGGCAAGTTATGTCTCTCGAATGAACAAGCTCTTGGTTGAGATGAGTGCATGATGTGTTAGTCACGCTTTGGCGTCACGGTGAGGCAGGCAGTGCTGCTCGTGATGTGGATAGGACGCTTACTGTGCATGGTGCGTCTCACGTGACTGCGACGGCGGAAATGTTCAAGGGCTGGTGTCAACTCAGAGGCGTGAAAGCGCCGAGCCGGTGTACACACAGTCCCTTGGTTCGAGCCCAGCAAACAGCGGCTTTGCTTCATGACGCTCTCGCTTTTTCGGTGACGAAAGAGAGCGACAAGCTGGCCCCTGGCCACACAGATTACATTCAGGGACTTTTTCTCGAGCCCAACTGTGACCACCAGTTGATTGTGGGTCATCAGCCGTACCTTTCGCATCTAATCAATGTGTGGTGTGACTCGGCGGAGCACACAAGCCTTCATACCAGTGGCTTTGCGACACTGGCGTTTACCGTGGCGTCGCGTGGCGGCGCCGAGCTTCTGAACTGTGAACCCGTCGGGTATGGCCGGTGAGTGCTGAGCCCTCTAACGTTGAGTTTGTGGTCGACGGTCTGACGTATCGCGGATTGTGCTGGGGCTCATCGTCTATGCCGACGGTTATCGCCATTCACGGGTGGTTGGACAATGCGTTGAGTTTCGCCAAATTGGCGCCGCTTCTGACGGGCTATCGCGTTATAGCGCTGGACTTATCAGGTCATGGGTTGAGCAGTCATCGCTCGCCCGATTCGTCCTATCACATTTGGGATGACGTTCCTCAGCTCGTAGGGATTGTCGATCAACTCGACCTCGAAACAGTCCATGTCATTGGACACAGTCGAGGCGCCGGCATTGCGGGTGTGCTTGCGGTGGCCTTGGGCGAGCGTTGTGCCACAGTGACGATGCTCGATGGCATGATCTCTCGCTCGTTTGAAAATGATGACGGGGCGGAGTTGTTTCGCTCATCGCTGTCTGAGAAGGGTAGGTACACGAGCAGGCCGCCCCGTATTTTTAGCACCGTAGAGGATTTTGTTGCAGCGCGAACGCGGTACGGATTTACACGGGAAAACGCGGAGACCTTGATTCCGCGAGCCCTGAAGCAGCTTGATGAGGGATGGCTCTTGCTCAGTGACCCTCGGCTGTTTGGTGGTAGCTACGTGAAGCTGTCAGAGGCCACAACAAATTCTTTTTATGCGTCTCTGCAATGCCCTGTGCTCGTTGTCTTGGGTAAGGATGGTTTTTTCACGAGCAAAGAGGCTAGACAGCGTGTCGACGAGATTGCCCAGTACGCGGCTCAATTTAATCGTCTAGTGGTGCCTGGCCCACACCACTTCCATCTCGAGGGTGACGTTATCGCACTTGGAGAAATTTTGAAGACCCACCTAACGTCTCGCGGTTCCTACTAACGCGCCGCCAGTGACGCTCGGTCCCCTCAATGCGCAGCGCCATTGGCAAAGATCAGCTGTTATGATGTTGTTTTGACGAAGGTCTTTGAGCTAGTGGCAACGTTTCGTGACATGTTGATCGATACCGAAGATGCGCTTATCAGTGCCGGTGTTTTTTTTGGCCACGGGTATGAGTCCGCACACGACGAGGCAGTGGCGCTTGTTTTGACGGCGGCTGGCCGCTCACCAACGGATACAGGCACAGAGATTCTAGAGGTTGAATACCCCGAGCAAGCGCGACAGCGTCTCGATGAGTTCGTCAGTAAGCGTTGTGTCACGCGATTACCGTTGGCGTACATTACTCAAGTTGCTTGGCTGGGCCCTCTTTGCTTTAAGAGTGATGCGCGTGCGCTGGTCCCTCGCTCACCTGTTGCGTCGTTAATTATGTCGGGCTTTGCACCGTGGTATAGCGGTCCTTACCCCGCGGTTATTGTTGACGTGTGCTGTGGCGGTGGAAGCTTAGGCATGTTGGCAAAGACGGCTTTTCCGGACGCGCTTGTGGTACTGAGTGATCTTGATGGGGATGCGCTGTCACTGGCGCAAGAGAACCGAGAGGACCATCCGGTTGATGGTGTTGTTCGAGCAGATTTACTGTCGTGGTGTGCCGATAGGTCCGTTGACATTATTTTGGCGAATCCGCCGTATGTTGACGCCGAGCACATGCAAGATTTACCGCCTGAGTATCTTCACGAGCCGGGACTTGCGCTCGATGGCGGGGACGACGGACTAGATCTTGTTAGCCTGTTGCTGTGGGATGCGGCCCGTATACTCAAGCCTGAGGGATTATTGATTTTAGAGGTTGGGTATAGCGTCGAGGCGCTGGAAAATCTGTCTGAGGACTTAGTGCCGCTGTGGGTGGAGCTAGAGCACGGTGGTGAGGGCGTGGCGATTTTTATGGCTCAAGATCTGGCACAATGGGCGGCGAAGCAGAGCGTGTCTTGAGGGGCTTTGAAATGCGTAATCAGTTAGGAAGAAGCAATGTCAGGTAATACGTTTGGCCGTCTATTTACGGTGACCACCTTCGGCGAAAGCCACGGCAGCGGTTTGGGTTGCATTGTCGATGGCTGCCCGCCGGGACTTGAGCTCTCTGCTGCAGATCTACAATCAGATCTTGATCGAAGAAAACCAGGAACGTCCCGTTTTACGACGCAGCGCAAAGAGCCCGATGAGGTGCAGATTCTTTCGGGTGTTTTTGAGGGCAAGACGACAGGGACACCGATTGGTTTGCTGATCATGAACGCCGATCAGAAGTCGAAGGACTACAGCAAAATCAAAGACGTATTTCGGCCTGCACACGCAGATTACACCTATCAGCAGAAGTATGGCTTTCGGGACTATAGAGGGGGAGGTCGATCCTCAGCGCGCGAAACGGCAATGCGAGTGGCGGCGGGTGCGATCGCAAAGAAATGGTTAAGCGAGCGTTATGGGGTGAGTATTCGAGGCTGCTTGAGTGCTCTCGGGCCTTTGACAGTCGCTAAAACAGATTGGGATCTTGTTGAAACCAACCCATTTTTTTGCGGTGATCGAGACCTTGTTCCGAAGATTGAAGATTTTATGACCCAAATTCGCCGTGATGGCGACTCCATTGGGGCAAAGCTTGAGGTTCACGCAGAGGGGCTCCCTCCTGGCTGGGGAGAGCCTATTTTCGATCGTCTTGATGCCGACATTGCGGGCGCAATGATGGGGATTAACGCGGTCAAAGGTGTCGAGATTGGTGCAGGCTTTGGTGTAGTCAACCAGCGCGGCAGTGAGCATCGTGACGAGCTCAGCCGTGACGGTTTCTTAAGTAATCAGTCCGGCGGTGTGTTGGGTGGAATCTCCAGTGGTCAACCCATTACGGTGGGTCTCGCTCTGAAGCCAACCTCGTCCATACAAGTACCGGGTCAGTCCATTGATGTTAACGGCGACCCCGCGGATGTCATTACCACGGGTCGGCACGATCCATGCGTGGGCCTCAGGGCCGTGCCCATCGCAGAAGCGATGCTTGCGCTTGTTTTGATCGATCACGCCTTGCGCCACCGAGGCCAAAACGCAGACGTTACGTCACCAACTCCGATCATCTAATGGGATACGCTGCGTGATTAGTAAACGACAGGTTCGTGCACTCCGGACAGCAGTTTTGGGCGTGCTGGCCACACTGGCATTGTTCTGGGGTGCCGTCGATATTGTGGGTGTGTCTGCCGACAAGCTGCTCGATTACGTATGGCTTAGTATTCAGGGTGTCTTTTTACTGGCGTTAATCGCGGTGCCTTCGGGTTTTTTACTGCGATGGTTACGGCGCAGGCCTTAAGCCGAATCAGATTCGATATCGATTTCGAGGGTCATTTTTTCTTCGACCGCGTCTAAGCGATCGCGCAGTTCATCAAGGTCTAAGTTAGCAGGAGTGCGTGTCTCTAAGTCTGCGAAAAAAAGAGCTTCACCAGACCAGGCACCACTTTGGACGTGGGAACTGAAATGGAGAATATTGATCTGTAACTCCGCAAGCTCATGCGTAATCTCATAGACGATTCCGGGTCGATCAGGCCCGGTCAATGTCAAGCGCAGGTTCGGTTCAATGGCAGGTTCAGCGGTTGCTCGGGTCAGGTGAATCGAAAGATTCGTATTCCCGCCGGTCTGAACCGCTTGATCGAGGGCTTCAAATCCCTCGCTGGAGACAGAGACTAAGATGACGCCTGCAAACGCACCTCCGAGTCGAGTAAGCTCGCTTTGCTGCCAGTCGCCGTCGTGGGCTTTGACCAGGTCGGCAAGGGTTTCGACGAGGCCTGTTCTGTCGGCGCCTGCAAATGTAATGACGTATTGTTGCTGCATGGATCCCCTTGAACGCGACTTGCGAGTATTATCGGAGTGTTGGACGGCGTATTGAGGGTATATACGCAAATTTCTTAATAGGAGTTGACTATGAAACGGTTTTCGTTGGTTTTACTGGCACTTTTGGCGCCGCTGGCCCTTGCCGATGGGCACAAGACGCTCGACTGGGACACGGCGTTGAGCGGTGCGCATCGTACTGATGCGAATATAGCGCGCAATGCGGAGAGACATCCTCGAGCAACATTGGAGTTTTTCGGCTTGCAAGGTGACATGACCGTCCTTGAAGTGTCACCGGGCGGTGGCTGGTACACCGAAGTCCTTGCGCCACTGTTAGCGCCGCACGGCAATTTGGTTGCCGGACACAGCTCGCCAAACGGCAGTGCGTATGGTCGACGCTCTCTGGGGGGATACCTTCAGAAGCTGGGGCGTGACAACGACGTCTACGCCAACGTCGATGTGCGCGTGATGCAGCCCCCGGCAAAGCCGATGAAAGCAGAGGGGGAGGCAATCGATATGGCGTTGGTTTTTCGCAATGTTCACTCCTGGCTTCGCGCCGGAACGGCAGAGGCATCGCTTGCAAACCTTTACGAGGTCCTCGCGCCGGGCGGCACCTTAGGGATCGTTCAGCATCGCGGTGATGAGGGTGCAACGCTCGATCAGATGACTCGTACCGCCTACGTGCCCGAAAGCAAAGTTATCGCTTTGGCAACAGCTGCCGGTTTTGTATTGGATGGGCGAAGCGAGATCAACGCGAATGCTCTCGATACGAAAGACTACGCGGGCGGCGTTTGGACGCTCCCGCCTAACTTTCGTGAGGGTGATGTAAATCGCGAGAAATATGCGGCGATTGGTGAAAGCGACCGCATGACACTGCGCTTTAAAAAGCCGCTTTAGTTGGCTGCAGTTGGCAGTTTTTGATTGTAGGTGCTGTCGCCATGGAGCATGAGGTCGATGCAGTGGGGTTGACGTGCCCAGAGCCCGTAATGATGCTCCATGCCGCAATGCGGCGTGCAGCGCCTGGCGATATTGTGCGTCTGACGGCCACCGACCCCTCTACACAGCGTGATATCGTCAAGTTTTGTGAGTTTTTGGGGCACCACTTACTTGATCACAAAGCGGTCGCTGACCGATTTGTATACCGGGTCAGGAAGGCGGATTGAGGCGTGATCAATTCGCAGCGTAGTGACGAAATAATTCGTGTCTTCAACAGTGTGTTTAGCGTCATGGAGGGCACCGTGCTCAGCGGTGGCGCGGCTGAACCTTTTTACGAGCCGGGTCACCCAGCCACTATTTTTTTTCGAGAAGATTTTGAGCGAAGTGCGCTGCATGAGGTGGCGCATTGGTGTATCGCCGGTAGGTATCGGCGTCAGTTGCCGGACTATGGGTACTGGTATCGCGCGGAGGGAAGGGATTGTTCCCGCCAGGCAGCGTTTTACGAGGTCGAGACACGTCCACAGGCTATTGAGCAGTTGTTTTGTGAGGCGCTCGATCTGCCGTTTAAGGTGAGTTTGGATAACCTCAGTGTGGTGCTGGATGACCCATCAGTGACTCGTTTCGCAGAAGCTGTTTCCGCGCAGGCAAGCGCGTTTAGGCTTACTGGACTGCCCCAACGCGCAGCGGTGTTTCGAGACGCCCTACGTCAACGGCGTGAACACGCCCAGGGTAATCATGCGCCCTAAATTAGTCTTAGACAGTGCCATTACAATCACCCCCCGACTCTCGCAGCTCCCAGTCGACTTGGTTGCGGTTGCGGCGAGCGACATTGGGCCCGAGGTGCTGTCTGGTGCACAAGGTCTGCTGACTCGAACAGTCACACGCGTTGATGCGGCGTTGCTCGAGGGCAGTAGTGTCTCCTTTGTTGGGACGGCGAGCGCTGGTGTCGATCACGTTGACCTTGATTATTTGAGTGCAAATGGGATTGGTTTTGCCAGTGCTGCCGGTTGTAACGCGCAGGCGGTGGGTGACTATGTATTGAGTGCCATTGGCCTTTGTGGGCGCCTTGAAGCAGTCATGGAGGGAGCGACCGTCGGCTTGGTCGGGTATGGCAATGTAGGACGACAGCTTGCGGCGCGGCTCGTTGATTTGGGTGCGGCAGTGCGTGTCTTTGATCCATTTGTATCATATTTTGGCGCGGGAATTGAGTCCGCTGATTTGCACAAAGTACTGCAATGCTCGGTCGTTTCATTACACGCCTCTTTGCACTCCAACGAACCCGATCCGAGTTATCACATGATTGGGCTCGCGGAGTCTTCTTGGATCCCATCCGATGCCTTGTTGATAAACGCGGGAAGGGGGAAGCTGCTGACCGTCGCAGCGGCCGAAATGTTA
The DNA here is from genome assembly GCA_018666295.1 of Halieaceae bacterium. Classification (GTDB taxonomy): domain Bacteria; phylum Pseudomonadota; class Gammaproteobacteria; order Pseudomonadales; family Halieaceae; genus Luminiphilus. Next base: position 6,970 of record JABIZW010000005.1, on the reverse strand, counting down.
TTGCTGCGTGGGGTCGATATGGTGTTGGACACCTGGCCTGATGAGCCGCGCGTGGATCCGACGTTACTCGCGGGTGTGCGGTACGGCACGCCGCACATTGCTGGTTACAGCCAGCAGTCAAAAATAAATGCCACGGATTTTTTGATCGACGCGCTCGCGGGGTCACTCGGTCTAACGCAGTCTGGGCTCTGCCCGAGTCAAGTGGGCTCGGAGCAGGTTTGGGCAGTCGAATCGACATCAAGTGTTGCTCAGACCGTGACAGAGTTGGTGGCCCGCGTCGGACGACTGCGTACAGATGATCTTAATTTCCGCCGCCGGTGGAGTGAGTTGGCCACGTCCGAATGTTTCGAGTCTCAGCGACGAGAATACGTCTTACGAGATCAACTCAATGGCCTGAGTGTTCAATTGAGCGAAGAAAAAAGTGGGCTTAGGCCAATGTTGTTGGCCTTAGGGGTGTCAGTGAGACATTGAAATTTACGTTTCGGTCCACATATATAAGTGATTGAAAGTTTAAGGAGTCGGGTGATGACAGATAAAGACGATGCGTATTGGCGTGAAAAATTGAGTCCGGACGAGTACCACGTGCTTCGCCAGAAAGGGACTGAGCGTGCGTTCACCGGTGAATATTGGGACACAACGGATTCCGGGTCGTATGCGTGCCGGGGGTGTGGGGAAGTACTGTTCGAGTCAGACAGTAAGTTTGATGCCGGCTGCGGTTGGCCAAGCTTTGATAAGCCTGCGGTCGCAGGTGTTGTGGAAGAAGAGCGAGACACCAGTCATGGGATGCTCCGGACCGAGGTCTTGTGCCAAAACTGCGGCGGGCACTTGGGCCACGTATTCCCCGATGGCCCCACCCAGACTGGGCTTCGGTACTGCATAAACAGTCTTTCGATTGATCTGAAGGCTGAGGAGTGATTTGAGGTCTTAGGAGCCGATGTTGCGACTGGTGGTAATTCCCTCGCGCGCTAAGTAGGCACTGATTGCCTTGATGTGTGCAGGACCGATCTCGCAGCACCCGCCCACGATTTCTGCGCCAAGCTCAAGCCATGACTTCACGAACTCTAAATACTCGTCAGGTCCCAGGTCCTTTCGCTCGACGAGTCGATCGACGGTACTGCCCGGTACCAGTGCGTCGACCGAGACAAAACCGTTGGCATAAGCGCCAAACTTAATGCCTGATTTGGCCACAATTTTGAGCCCTTCGGTGACGATTTCGGGTGTGGAGCAGTTGATCAAAATAGCGTCTGGCGTGTGAGGTAGTACCGCGTCAATGGCGGCGTCTAGGGCTTCTCCAGAGCGCAATTTTGTGGCGTCGCGGTCGCTGAGCGTAAAGGCAACGGCACCCACAACTCCCTCATCACGGATCGCCCTCGCGCCCGCAGTCGCCTCGGTAATATTACTCATCGTCTCCAAGAGAAATGCGCTGACAGTGGTTTTTTGCAGTGAAATTAGCTCGCGATACTGTGCGTAGGCGCTTTCAAAATCAGGGGCAACGGTGTGATCGTAAGACGCGTTAAGTGGTGGTAGCGACGCGACAGTGCTCACTTCAGAAGCACTTTGTGATGACGCGATACCCGCATCCGCCGCAGCCAGAGCGGCATCCAAGACCTCTTTAAGCGACTTTTCCGGCGCGTAGGTGGCTAATCGATGACGGCTGACCGCGTAAGTATTTAAACAAATGACGCGCGCACCCGCGTCGCAAAAATCACGATGAATCTCTGAAACCAAGTGTGGCTCGTCGATCATGACTTGTGTGGCCCACAGTGGGTGGGGCGGGGCTGAACTGCGTTTAATCAGCTCTTGTCCCAGACCACCGTCTAGAAGGGTTACTGTCGATCTCATTTTGATTCCTTAAAAAAGATGGTTTTTTAATTGGTCCAGTACATGGTTTGGATCTTCGACCATCAAAGTGTGCCCGGCACCCGGTACGGTGCTCAATCGCGCGTTCGTCAATGCCGCAAGAAGCGGCTTGGTCGCTTTGATCGGCGTCAAGCGATCGGCGTCGCCGTGAATCATGAGTGTTGGCGCGGTGATTTCCGATGCGGCCTCAAGGCCTCGCGTATAGCTATTACAGGCCCTCATGTCTCGATCAAGGGCCATGGTGTCCTCATCCTCATAGCGTCGCATGCTGTCGCTGACCATCCACATGCCGGGGTTGGGATTGCCGCCGAGGAGGTTTCGCTTGCTGAATGCGAATGACGTCAGCATGGAGTGCGCAAGACTGGGTTTTCCTGCCGTCGCATCTAAAATAGGTTCAGAGACCGGCATTGGTGCAATCGAGCCGATCAAAACAGCGTGCGAAGTACGCTCCCCCAAACGCGAAGCGGCCTCTAAGGTCACGAGACTGCCCATACTGTGCCCCACAAGTGCAGTTTTCGTGAGGCCCAATTGGTCGAGAAGTGCGATTATCCAAGCCGCATTATCCTCAATTGAGAGCAGTGCTTCACCCCCGGAGCGCCCGTGTCCTGGGAGATCGATTGCGAGCGCATTCCAGTTATGACGTGAAAAATGACGTGCGAACAGTGTCCACACACTGTGATCGAATCCCGCTCCGTGAATAAACACAATAGTCTTTTTGGTTGCGTCGATGTCTTTGTTGTTTGTGTAGAGATAGGTCTGTTCGCCACCCAGGTTAATGCGCATCAGCTTGACCCTCCAGCCGCTTTTGATGCCGCGCGAAGGCCTGCTTTGAGATCGCCGATCAGGTCCTTGACGTCCTCGAGTCCGATGGACAGGCGTATTGTTCCTTCGCCTATGCCCGCTGCCGACAAAGCCGCTTCGTCCATGCGGAAATGGGTGGTGCTTGCGGGGTGAATCACCAGGGACTTTGCGTCCCCGACATTCGCAAGGTGTGAAAAGAGACTCAGTCCGTTCACAAAGGCAATGCCGGCGTCGCGTCCTCCCTTGATCTCAAAGGTAAAAACAGCGCTAGCACCTTGGGTGAGTAGTGCGCTGGCAAGCGCGTGATCAGGGTGCGACGGCAGATCAGGATGCGTCACTGAAGCCACGGCATCGTGGGCACTAAGAAAATCGACAATCGCACGCGTATTGGCGATATGCCGTTCCATGCGGACCCCCAACGTTTCTATACCTTGCATGATGTAAAACGCGCTGGTCGGGCTTTGACAGGCTCCAAAATCGCGTAAGCCCTCTTTACGGGCTCTGGAAATAAATGCAGCGGGGCCAAATTCTTCAGTAAATACGAGGTTGTGAAAGCCTTCATAGGGCTCGGAGAGCTGTGGGAACTTACCTGATGCATCCCAATCAAAGCGGCCGCCATCAACTAACAGACCCCCAATAACGATACCGTGACCGCTTAAAAACTTTGTAGCCGAGTGCATGATTAAATCGGCGCCATGATCAAAGGGCTTGATTAGGTATGGGGTTGTGAACGTGGAATCGACGAGTAACGGTATGCCATGGGCATGAGCGATTTCAGACACTTTGGGAATGTTTAGAACATTTAAGCCTGGATTTCCGACGGTCTCGCCAAAAACGAGTCGCGTATTGGGTTGAATAGCCGTCTGCAGGGCCTGTTCGTCCCGAGTATCGACGAATGTCGTCGAAATGCCAAACCGAGGGAGCGTATAGGCAAGTAAGTTGTGGCTGCCCCCGTAAAGGGCGCTCGACGCCACAATGTGGGATCCCGTATCCATGATGGTCATGATGGCCAACTGCAATGCGGCTTGCCCGCTAGCGGTTGCGATGGCACCCACGCCGCCCTCCAGCGCGGCGATGCGCTCCTCTAGCACGCCCGTTGTGGGGTTGCTGAGTCGAGAGTAGACGTGCCCGGGTCGCTCCATATTGAACAACGCGGCGGCGTAATCGGAGTCTGGGAAGCAATACGCGGCTGTTTGATAAATCGGCGTAGCGCGCGCACCTGTGGTGGGGTCGGGCTTGCCACCTGCATGCAGAGCGAGGGTGTCGAGTTCAGCCGGAGAGTAGTCAGTCATGCTTTATGCTCATTGTCGCGCGCTGTTTAGCGCTGGAAAGCGCCGTATTGTACGCGCTTACGCAATGAGATGAAAAAAAATGGAGCGGGAAACGAGATTCGAACTCGCGACCTCAACCTTGGCAAGGTTGCGCTCTACCAACTGAGCTATTCCCGCTAAAAAAATGGCGTCCCCTAGGGGGTTCGAACCCCTGTTACCGCCGTGAAAGGGCGGTGTCCTAGGCCTCTAGACGAAGGGGACGGAACTTGTTGCAGCTAGTGCTCTTCGCAAGGTGGCGCATATTAGTAATCATACTCACCTGCGTCAAGAGTTCTGTGAAAGGTTTCGAAAAACAGACGTAATTTAGTTAAACTCCGCGCCTCGTTTTACTCTGGAGCCACCATGTCGGCCGCGTTAGAAATTTTCAACCTGCAAAAAACCTATGCAAACGGCTTTGAAGCCCTTAAGGGCATTGACCTGAAAGTAGAAGAGGGTGATTTTTTTGCACTCCTGGGCCCTAACGGAGCAGGGAAGTCGACGACAATCGGCATCTTGAGTTCTTTGGTGTCGAAGTCGGAGGGGTCAGTCAAGATTTGCGGTATCGATATCGACGAGGACTTCTCGCTGGCGAAAAAGCAGATCGGTATTGTTCCGCAAGAATTTAACTTTAACGTCTTCGAAAATGTTGAGGACGTTTTAATCCACCAAGCGGGCTATTACGGTATTCCGATCAGCGTAGCGCGCGAACGGGCCACTTATTATCTCGAGAAGCTAGGTATACTCGACAAGCAACACGTCCAAATGAGAATGCTTTCCGGGGGCATGAAACGCCGACTTATGATTGCTCGCGCCTTGGTTCACGAGCCCAGAGTGCTTATTCTCGATGAGCCCACGGCCGGTGTGGATATTGAAATGCGACGGAGCATGTATGACTTTCTCAGAGAGACAAATGCCGAGGGTCGCACCATTATTATGACGACCCACTACCTTGAGGAGGCTGAACTGCTCTGTCGTAATGTGGCGATCATCAATCAGGGTAAAATTGTGACGCGAGGTGCGATAAAAGACTTACTTCGGGACCTCAACAGTGAAACATTTTTACTCGACACACAGGATGAAATACCCGCTGGCACTGCGATTACAGGGTATACGCTTCGTCAGGTAGAGCCACACTGCCTGGAAGTCGAGTTGGCCAAGGGTCAGGACCTCGCACCGGTATTTGCGGCGTTGAGCCAGGCGGGGGTGACTGTTGTGAGCATGCGTAATAAGGAAAATCGACTTGAACGAATGTTCGTGAACGTCTTGGAGGGTGCATCGTGAGTGCCTATGAACAGTGGATCGCCTTCTTGACGATTATGCGTAAAGAGGTGCGGCGATACCTTCGTATCTGGACACAAACTTTATTGCCGTCGGCGATTACCATGTCGCTTTATTTCTTGATTTTCGGCACGCTAATTGGAAAGCGAATAGGGACCATGGGCGGCGTGAGCTACATGGAGTTTGTCGTTCCCGGGTTGATCATGATGGCCATCATTACTAACTCGTATGCCAATGTTGTGGGCTCGTTTTTTGGCGCAAAATTTAACAACAGCATCGAAGAGTTGCTGGTGTCCCCGACACCTAATTACGTCATTGTTCTGGGCTATGCCGCAGGCGGTGTTTCGCGCGGTATCTTGGTGTCCATTATTGTGACTTCGGTGGCACTCTTTTTCACCAAACTTGATATTCACAGTTGGTTTGTGGTGGTCAGCGTAGTGGGGCTGACGTCGATTGCTTTTTCATTGTGCGGACTGATCAACGCAGTGTTTGCTAATACCTTCGACGACGTGAATATTGTCCCAACGTTCGTATTGACGCCACTGACGTACTTGGGGGGTGTATTTTATTCGCTCGATTTACTGCCCGATTTCTGGGCGGGCATTTCGCAGATTAATCCGCTGGTCTATGTCGTGAATGCATTCCGGTTCGGCGTCCTTGGTGTGAGTGACGTGGACATTGCCGTCTCCTTCACCATGCTGATTGGCCTGACACTGATATCGTTTGCTTATGCCATGCACCTGCTGCGCGCGGGCAGTCGCTTGAGGACCTAGGTTGTGGATGCGGTTCTGGGGAAAAAGGTGGCCGCGCCACAACGTTATGCGCCACAGGTATTGGAACGTATTGACCGAAGCCTGGGTCGCGGCGGTATTACAGGTCCGTCGTTACACGTCGACCAAGGGCACGATGTGTGGCATTGCTACGAGCTGAGCTGGTTACTGCCGGACGGGCAGGTTCGCTACGCCACTGGTGTGCTCGTCGTCCCCGCGTCGAGCCCGTTCACCGTTGAGTCCAAGTCATTAAAGCTTTACCTAAACTCTCTCAATGCGCATGTGTTCGAAAACGATAATGCCGCTATACGCTGCATCTGTAACGACTTGGCCGCGATCACCGGTTCCGCGGTAATGCTCCAAATTATGAGTTCGGTAGACCTCCGATCAGCCTCCTGGCTACTTGACGACATCGCCCACTTGGGGCTGAGCGACGGTTCGACAACGCGCTTCTCGTGCTCCGGATTCAGGTCATTGTGTCCGGTTACTGCTCAGCCTGATTGGGCCAGTTTGATCATCGATGTGTCATCACCGCATTTCAATGCTGGGCTTATCGGTGAGTCGGTAGATGCGTTGCGAAACCATCAAGGGTTTCACGAGCAATGCATTGAAGATTTATTTACAAGACTCGAGCGCGCGCTGACACCTGATGAGCTTCACGTGGTGGGGTTTTTTCAACGACGCGGGGGCATCGATATAACACCTTGGCGGTCTTCACAGGCGTGCAAGCCGCGATTTGAGCGCCTGTTCGAGCAATAGGGTAAAGCAGGCCCTCTGCGCGTGTCAGGCTCCGCGCAAACGCGGTATCCTAATTAACAAAAACAACACTAAGGTAAACGCATGGCGCAGTGGGATCTTCTTATTACAGGTGCACAAGTTTTCGATGGTGAGGGTGTGCCAGGGCGCATCGAAGACGTCGCCATTGTGGGCGATCGGGTTGCGGCCAGAGGC
>JABIZW010000159.1 GCA_018666295.1 Halieaceae bacterium | reverse complement strand
CAGTGTGTCGAGATTTTGCAGGTGTTCCGCGGCCATTTCACCGAAATACGGCAACCGCTCGGTCTCAACCCGTCCGGCGCCGCGTGACTGACGCGTAAAAAACGTTTCTGAAATGAGTCGTGCACCTGTCGCTTCTGCAATGCGACCGGCGTGATGCAGTCCCTCCTCGCGAAGCGCATGCCCGCCCATGAACAGGGCAGTGGCTCGCCCACTCATGAGTGCCTCAGCGGCGTCACTAATCTGCTTGTTGCTACACTTATTTGGAGGCGGTATTTCTGGGACTTGCACGTCTGCACTCGTTGGGTCCCAAGCGTGATTCGCGGGGGCGATAAAAGCGGTGACCTGCCCCGGATAGACAAGACTCTCCTGCCAGGCCTGTAAACCCACCTCTGCCAAATCGTCGGCACTTGTTGATGTTCCAGTCCAGGAACACACCGCAGCGGTAAGCCCCTTGATGTCAGAGGTGAGTGGGGCGTCCAGCTCCAGGTGGTGGGTGGCATGATCACCGATCATATTCAGTACCGGCACCCGTGCTCTGGACGCATTGTGTAAGTTTGCAATGCCATTGGCATAGCCGGGACCGAGGTGGAGTAATGTCAGCGCAGGCGAGTCAGTCATGCGTCCGAAGCCATCAGCAGCGCCCGTTACAACACCCTCAAACAGTCCGAGTATGGCCCGTATTCGAGGCTCTTTATCGAGCGCGGCAACAAGTTGCATTTCAGATGTTCCGGGGTTGGCAAAGCACGCGGTGACACCGGCATCAGCCAGTTTTTTTATGAGGAGGTCTGCACCGTTCATCGTTGGATATCCTGAGGACATGATAAGAATCGCAATAGTATAAGCAGACTTTGACACCAATACCTGTAAAGGCGTCGATTGCGTCACGTCTTACTGGAGCGGTAGCCCAATCATGGCGGGGCTTTGCCGTGCTTTTAACGGGGGCGCTCACCCGGGCTAAACAGAGAACATGATTTTTTGCGCGCGGTGCCGAGTCAGTCAGTTCACCCAGCGATTCGTATTGCGACACAGCCAAGCGCAGTCAGTCTTAATTTGCAGACGAAATGCGGCGGGTATTGGTGCTTGCGCGCTTTGGCGAGTATTAACGCTGAATCGAGAGTGCCGGCTTAGCCGAGCGATCAGCTCGATAGAGCCCCCAGTGCTTCTCCGGCTCTAAGGGATGATCCGATCCTTTCCAATTTTCATCGAAGGCTTCAAAGACATAGACCAGAATCTGTTGCTCCTCAGCCCAGGAAAGCAGTTGTTCCAAGTACTCGCGTTGAAGCATTTCGCCGACGTTATCCGGTGGAATGCCTCGACCGTTGGAGGCCGTGGCCCAACCTGCTTCTGTAATGATGACTTGTTTGTTGGGATACCGCGCTTGAACCGCTTCAAAGTTTTTGCGGGTGTAATCCATCGCCTCGTCGAGTGTTTTATATTCCCAGACGGGGTAAGTATGAATAGAAATGACGTCGAGATTTGCGGCTAGCTCCTCAAGGCTTGTGAGCCAAGGCACGTAGTTCTCACAAAATGTGACGGGCTGTTTGATCTGCGATCGCACATCTGAGGCGTACGCCTTGACTGTCTCAGGTTCGATCAAGTGATCGGTCCAGTCGACGGTGGCCTCATTGCCCACCGAAACCACGTCGACGATGTCGGCGTAACGATTAGCCCAGGCAATCGCGCGATCCAGCTCCGCGCGATTCGCCGCTTTGTTTGCTGTGAGTGTCGCGTCTTCGTATACACCGCCCCAAGGACAGTTGGGATTATTCACTTCGGCGCCAATGTAGGCGCCCAGCATCACTTTAAACGGTAGGCGTTCTTGCTCGATGGTTCGGAGTACACGCTCAGTATGGACGTCACACGCATAGACACGAAGTGCAGACCAGTGACCACTGAGTAAAAGGAGATCTTCCAGAATCTCGCTTTCCGATGGAAAGACGCCGGTGTCGGGACTTTGATTGTCTCGAAAACCCGAATAGCAGATTGCTCTCTTGTAGGACAGTGGTCGCGTTTGATTCATATTATTCTCGAATATTTGAAGCGTTCTTCCTCGTCCCAAAGGCCCCAGTGAGCGCCCACGTCGCCCTCACCAGCCTCTCCTGATACCTTCCAGCCTTCATCGAAGGAAGCAAAGTAGAACATTTCAATGTTTTCTTCAGCAGCCCATTCCATGGCTCTCAAAAAATAAAGGTAAGCGCCTTGAAGCGACGACTCTGCGCCGTAAAAAGTGCCACCTGAACTGGGCCACCCGGTCTCAGAAACAATGACGCGTTTGCCCTGAGCAACCTTCAGCACTCTGCGGTACATATCCTGCATATAAAGCGTGGCGTACGGCAAAGCACAACCTTCCCAAAATGGATAACAGTTGGTCAACAGGACATCACATGCCGCGGTTACGTTTGGACGATCCTCGAACTCGTAGTATGCGTCAACGTAGCCGATGGGTATCTGCGAGGGTACTCGCTCTCGGACCTCGGTCATGAATTCGAGTAACTCACTTTCCTCGAGATCTCCGCGGTACAAGACTTCGTTCCCCACTGCCGCCACATCGACAACGCCCTCGTTGGCAAGCGCGATGAGGTTTTCAATTTCCAAGCGATTTTTGTCGGCATCCTTTCCCAGCCAAGCCCCGACGAGCGTCTTCATCCCCATGGCGTGTGCGACTTTCGGAATATGCTCATTGCCTTGCGTCGTTGAGAAAGAGCGAACCCAATTAAAGCGCGGCTCGAGCAACGCCATTCGGTGTTTGACTTGATCCAACGTCACCTGATCACCGGGTTTTTGTCCCTTGCCGTAAGCGCTAAATGAAATGCCGTGCATCTTTTCTGACAGTAACTGCTCGAGGCGTGTATCCAAGTCTAAGTCACTCGAATTTCGCGTGTCATTTCCAATAAGATAGTGGTGTTTCCCGGCCCGCTTCGACATTCTGCTCCCTTTTGAGGTGGTGTGTGTGGGTGCGATGCTAAGCAAGGACTGGAATTTACACACCCGTAATACGATAAAACGCAACATTCAGTGGTTAAGTTGGATCTTGGCACGTATCCGAACCCGAATCGGTGTTTTAGGATAGGCGTCCACATTACAAGCATCGACCTGACCGAGTCCGGCGAGGCTGTGCCCACGCGCCATGTGGGGCTTTCGAGCACTAAGAGCAGTGAACAGGCCCCCCGAGAGAGCCAATGGTAAAAACATCGATGGCGGCTCGGGAAACTTGGCAAAAATAACTTAAAAGATTGAGAGATATGACTAACACGACGCTGTATTTGGGTGACAATCTTCTTAATTCTGCACCGGCCTCAGTCGAGGGCGACTACATTCTGCGAGACGGGGAATCGTTCTACCGAATCGGTAATGTTGATGCGATGGATGACTTTTTCATCAGTGTGGTGAGCGATTCAAATCACTGGTTGTTCATTTCTACCCGTGGCGGCTTGTCGGCCGGTCGGACCGACTGCGACAGCGCATTATTCCCGTATTACACCGAGGACAAGATCCGTGATAACTCGGACAATACGGGAAGTAGAACGATTGTGATCGCCGAGATTAAGGGCAAGCGCGTATTGTGGGAGCCCTTTTCAAGGGCGTACGCAGGGGTCTATAACGTCGCTCGTAATCTTTATAAAAACGTTTTAGGCGATAAGCTGGTCTTTGAGGAAATTAACCACGATTTGGGTCTTTCGTTTACCTACTCGTGGTCAACATCGGATCGCTTCGGTTTTGTCAAAGAGTCTAAGCTCTCTGCCACCGGTGATAGCACTTGTCGTGTCGATCTTCTTGATGGGATCGAAAATCTTTTGCCTTATGGTGTTTTAGCCGGCACTCAGAATGAGTTGAGCTGCCTTGTTGATGCCTACAAGAAGAACGAATTAGTTCCTGATTCATCGCTGGCCATTTACGCGATGAGTTCGATTTTGTCTGACAAGGCTGAACCGAGTGAGGCGCTGTCGGCCACCACAGTCTGGTCTTACGGCACGTGTGCTGACACCTATCTTATTAGCTCAAACCAGGTAGACCAGTTTCGGCAGGGCGGCAGTATTGGCTCCGAATCAGAGGTTGTTGGACGAAGAGGGTCGTATTTTGTGCGTCAAAGGCTGACGGTATCGCCCGGCGAGGTGCATACCTGGGGGATCGTGGCTGACGTCAATCAGGGACCGGCTGCCGTCAGAAACACGCTTGCACTTGTAACCAGTGGACAGGATTTGGCCTCTGCCGTGCTGGATGATATTCGAGTGGGCACCCGCAATCTTGAACGACTGATTAGCACCGCTGATGGCATTCAGGTCACAGGCGATACTCTCAGTGCGAATCATCACGCCTCAAACGTGCTCTTTAATATAATGCGTGGCGGCTTGTTCATCGATAATTACACGATCCAAAAAAAGGACTTAGCATCGTTTTGCAAAGCCTGGAATAACAGTGTTTACGAGGCGAATACTGATTTTTTCACCTCACTCCCAGAGACACTCACCTACCACGACCTGGAATCGCCACTAAGTCAACATGCGGACGCTCAAATTGAGCGACTCTGTCGTGAGTATTTGCCCCTAAGCTTCAGCCGACGCCACGGTGACCCCTCCCGTCCCTGGAATCGCTTCGCCATAAAAGTGAAAGACGATAGTGGCCAAAAGCTACTCAACTACGAGGGTAATTGGCGAGATATTTTTCAAAATTGGGAGGCGTTGAGTGCGTCGATTCCCTGTTTTGGCGCCAACATGATT
>JABIZW010000041.1 GCA_018666295.1 Halieaceae bacterium | reverse complement strand
GTGACTTAAAGCTCCGCCCCAGGTATCAAAAATTTGAAGCGCTTGCGCACCTTGCTCAACCTGAGTGGTTAAGTATACGGCAACAGCATCGGCTAACTTTTCGAGCAATTGGTGCATTGCCGCAGGATTATTAAAGGCCAGTGACTTGGTCTTAGCAAAATCTTTCGAGGAGCCGCCTTCTACCATGTACGTCGCGAGTGTCCATGGCGAGCCCGAAAAACCGATCAACGGTACTTTTCCGTTGAGTTCGCGCCGAATCAAAGACACGGCATCCATGACGTATCTCAACTCGTCTCTTGCCCGATTAGGCTCAAGCGCCGCAATATCGGCCTCTGTAGAGAGTGGCCGCTCAAAGCGCGGGCCCTCGCCTTCCGTGAAGTACAGACCAAGGCCCATAGCATCTGGAATCGTTAAAATATCGGAGAATAGAATAGCGGCGTCCATGTCATACCGGCGCAGCGGCTGCATAGTGACTTCACACGCGAGTTCAGGCTGAGTACAGAGGTCCATGAAACTACCCGCTTGCGCGCGCGTGGCGCGGTACTCCGGCAAATATCGCCCTGCCTGTCTCATCATCCAAAGCGGTGTTCGGTCTACAGGCTCGCGCAAGAGTGCGCGCAAAAATCTATCGTTCTGCAGTTGCGCCATAGCGGCCGGATCCCCCAGTGGCTGCCTCTACGCGCAGCTCAATCTGATCTTTTTTTAATTAAACCGCGAGGTAATCTAAGATACCTTCTGCGGCTTGCCTACCTTCCCATATAGCCGTAACCACAAGGTCAGAACCTCGTACCATATCACCACCGGCGAATACTTTGGGATTTGATGTTTGAAACTTAAATACTTGCTGCTCTGGCGCAATGACACCCTTCCAATCATTCAAGGCAATGTCCATATTTGCCATCCAGTCGGTGGGACTGGGCTGGAAACCAAAGGCCATAATAATGGCATCAGCTTCAATAATCGCCTCTGAGCCGGCAACGTGTTCGGGCCGACGGCGACCATCAGTACCCGGCTCGCCAAGACGCGTTTCAACCACTTTGACCCCAATCGCCTCACCAAAATAGTCCAAAACACCAACGGGCTGACGATTAAAGAGAAAAGTCACGCCCTCTTCGCGCGCATTCTGAACTTCTCGACGCGAACCCGGCATATTTTCTTCGTCGCGTCGATAAACACAAAAGACTTGCTCGGCCTGTTGTCGAACAGCGGTACGCACACAATCCATGGCCGTGTCACCACCGCCGAGAACGACCACTGTTTTACCCTTCAAATCAATGAAATTTTCCTCAGGCTGCGAGTAACCCATCTTCTCATTGACGTTACCGATCAAATAATCAAGCGCCTTGTAAACACCGGGTAACTGCTCTCCTTCAAATCCGCCTTCCATCGCCGTGTAAGTGCCCATGCCCAAAAACACGGCATCAAACTCGTCGAGTAAATCGTCTGCATCGATATCGAGACCAATCTCAGTATTGAGCCGGAACTCGATACCCATTTCTTCAAACACCTCGCGGCGACGCTGCATCACCTGCTTCTCAAGTTTGAACTGAGGGATACCAAAGGTTAATAGCCCACCAATCTCAGGGTACCGATCGAACACCACCGGCTGAACACCGTTACGCACCAAAATATCAGCACAGCCAAGACCTGCAGGGCCTGCACCAATAATGGCCACCCGCTTCCCCGTGGGAATCACGTCGGATAAATTTGGGCGCCAACCCATGGCGAGTGCTGTGTCAGTAATGTATTTCTCAGCGTTGCCGATGGTCACTGCACCAAACCCATCGTGTAACGTGCAGGCTCCCTCGCAGAGGCGATCCTGAGGACACACACGCCCGCAGACTTCCGGCAACGTATTGGTCTGATGACTCAAATCGGCCGCCTCAAATAAACGCCCCTCAGACAGAAGTTTCAACCAATTTGGAATCAGGTTGTGAACCGGGCACTTCCACTCGCAATAGGGGTTACCGCAATCGAGGCATCGATGCGACTGCTCGGCCACCATTTTTTCTGTGAAAGGGTCATAAATCTCGACGAACTCTTCCGTGCGCGCTTCCATGGACTTTTTAGCGGGGCTGCGCCGCTCAACATCAAGAAATTGGAATGGATTTGCTAATCGCTCCGTCACTTCGTTCCCCTTAGTCTGTGTAGCGCAAACGAGCCAGCAACTGATCGAAATCTGCCGCCTTAGGCTTCACCAGCCAGAACTTACCGACATAGTCTTCAAAATTGTCGAGAATTGTTTGGCCCCAAGCAGAGCCCGTCTCGGCAACAAATTCTTCAATGTTATCTCGCAGAAAGTGACGATGGGCCTCAGCAGCCTCGCCGCTGATGCGATGAATCTCAACTAACTCACCGTTGTAATGATCTGGAAATACACGGTGCTCATCAAGCACAAACGCCAAGCCACCGGTCATCCCCGCACCAAAGTTGAGGCCCGTAGCACCAAGCACCGTCACGCAACCACCCGTCATGTACTCACAACAATGATCACCAGCGCCTTCGATCACGGCGTGCGCACCCGAGTTTCGCACCGCGAAACGCTCGCCCGCACACCCCGATGCAAATAGTCGGCCGCCCGTAGCACCGTAAAGGCAGGTATTGCCGATAATGCTGGCGTCGCGACTCTCGAATCGACTCCCCTTGGGTGGATAAATGACGAGTTTCCCACCGGCCATGCCCTTACCCACGTAATCATTACAGTCGCCACCAAGGTACATGTGCAGCCCACCCGCATTCCAGACACCAAAGCTTTGTCCAGCGGTTCCACTCAGCCTTAACACAACCGGCATCGCTTCCATGCCCTTATTACCATAGCGTTTTGCAATCTCTCCCGAAATCCGCGCGCCGATAGATCGATCGCAGTTAGTCAGTGAGAACTCAAACTCTCCACCCTGATGAGCCTCAATCGCAGGTAACACCTCATTAAGAATGAGAGCAGCTTTCTCGCCTCTATCGAAAGGCGGATTCCGCTCAACCTCACAGAATTGTGGTTGATCAATCGCCGTTTCGTCAGTCCAGGTAATCGGGTGGAGGTTGAGCGACTGCTGCTTTTCTGTCACGCCATCCAAGTGCTCTAGCAAATCAACGCGTCCGATTAACTGCTCAAGCTTTGAGACACCCAACATCGCCATCCACTCGCGCGTCTCCTCTGCTACGAAGCGGAAGAAATTAACCACACGCTCAACGTCTCCGACAAAGTGATCCTTGCGAAGTTGGTCGTTCTGGGTGGCAACACCCGTAGCACAGTTATTTAAGTGGCAGATGCGAAGGTACTTACAACCCATTGCAATCATCGGCGCTGTTCCAAAACCAAAGCTCTCAGCACCCAAAATGGCGGCTTTCACAACATCCAATCCGGTTTTCATACCACCGTCAGCTTGCACGCGAATTTTCCCACGCAAACGGTTCCCACGGAGTGTCTGATGCACTTCAGCAAGCCCCAGTTCCCAGGGTGATCCTGCATGACGAATCGACGTGAGCGGGCTCGCGGCGGTACCGCCGTCATAGCCCGAAATAGTAATCAAGTCAGCATAAGCCTTCGCAACGCCCGCTGCGATGGTGCCGACACCCGGTTCGGACACAAGCTTCACCGAAACTAATGCGGTTGGGTTGACCTCTTTCAAATCGAAGATTAACTGCGCCAGATCTTCGATTGAGTAAATATCGTGATGCGGCGGCGGGGAGATCAGTGTCACGCCAGGAACCGAGAACCGTAGGCGCGCAATGAGGTCGTTGACCTTACCCCCCGGTAACTGACCACCCTCACCGGGTTTAGCCCCTTGAGCAACTTTTATTTGCAGCACTTCAGCGTTAACTAAATAGTGTGGTGTGACGCCAAAACGACCTGAGGCGATCTGCTTAATTTTCGACACACGATTTGTGCCGAAGCGCGCTGGATCTTCACCACCCTCACCACTGTTGGATCGCGCACCGATTGCATTCATGCCCATTGCAAGCGACTCATGCGCCTCAGGCGACAGTGCACCGAGGGACATACCCGCGGAGTCAAACCGCTTCAGGATAGACGCGACAGACTCCACGTCATCGAGTGCAATCGGGTCGGGGCTCGGCTTTAACTGGAGCAAGTCACGCAGTGCAGCAACGGGTCGATCATTACAGTGATCCGCATAGGTTTTGTAATCGCGCGGCTCGTTAGTCACCACCGCTTGCTGCAGACTCATCACCACATCCGGGTTGTAAGCATGGTACTCACCACCGTGGACATACTTGAGCAACCCACCTGCGACCACAGACTTACGCTTAAGGCGTGCAGCACGCGCCAGCTGTTTCTGATCAAACTCTAGGTGCGCAAAACCGGCTCCCGAAATTCGTGATGAAACGCCGCGAAAAGCCATAGCCACCACGTCCGAATCGAGGCCAACCGCCTCAAAAAGCTGGGCACCGCGATAACTGTTCACGGCAGAAATACCCATCTTTGACATGATCTTAAGAAGACCTTTGTTGATGCCTTTGCGGTAATTTTTGTAGCAGGTTGCAGGCGCACCTAAGACTTCTCCGCTCGCCAGCTGCGCTGTCAAGACGCTGTACGCTAAATAGGGATACACGGCAGTAGCGCCAAATCCTAATAAACACGCCACTTGATGCGAGTCTCGCGCGCTGCCGGACTCGACAATTAAGTTAGAGTCGGCGCGAAGACCATGCTCAATGAGGTGGTGATGAATAGCACCCGTTGCCAGCAAGCTGTGAATAGGCAGGCGCGTCTCACCAAACGCACGGTCAGAGACCACTAAGACGTTTGAGCCTCCGACAACGTGCGCGGCCGCCTCTAAACACAAGTTTTTCAGCGCCGTCTTAAGATCAATATTATCGGGATTGTAAGTCGCATCAATGATCTGAACCCTCAGGTCAGACTCATGCAGCGCAAGTATCGATTCAAACTTTCCTTGCGATAAAACCGGCGAGGTCAGACTGGTTCGCCTGGCATGTGCTTCGGTCTCCTCAAACAAGTTCGCCTCTCCGCCCAAGTCCACTTCAAGCGACATGACAATCGCTTCACGTAACGGGTCGATCGGCGGGTTTGTGACTTGCGCAAATTTTTGTCTGAAATAATCATAAAGCGCACGTTCGCGCGACGAGAGAACGGCCATGGGCGTATCGTCTCCCATAGAACCGACAGCCTCGTTACCGGACTGGGCAAGGGGTTTGAGGACCTGATCCCGTTCTTCGAGGCTGACCTGAAACATTTTTTGATAAACGTCGAGTTCTTGGCCCTCGATCGGTGCCGTAACCGACGTGTCATACGACGCCTCAATATGCCGCGCGTTATGGCGAAGCCACTGCTTGTAGGGCTTGCTGGTCTTTAACTGAGCGTCGATGTCTTTAGTGTGGAGTACCTCTCCGGTTGTCGTGTCAATGACAAGAATTTGACCTGGCCCCACTCGACCTTTCGCCACAACAGCCTCAGGCTCGTAGTGGTAAGTACCGACTTCAGAGGCCAAGGTTATAAAACCATCAGTCGTCGTGACCCACCGCGCCGGGCGAAGACCATTCCGATCCAACACGCAACACGCATACCGGCCATCGGTCAGTACCACGCCGGCGGGCCCATCCCAGGGCTCCATGTGCATGGCGTGGTATTGGTAGAATGCTTTGAGGTCTGGGTCGATGTCTTCAATATTTTGCCAGGCAGGTGGTATCAGCATCCGAAGTGCTTTGGGCAAATCAACCCCGCCGGTGACCAGTATTTCAAGCATATTGTCCAGGCTCGACGAGTCAGACCCCGACTCATTAACCAATGGCGTCACACTGTGCAAATCAGGCAGTAGTCTTGATCGAAGCTTGGGTGTTCGAGCCTTGGACCAGTTTCGATTTCCCTCGATGGTGTTGATTTCGCCGTTGTGGGCGAGCATCCTAAACGGCTGCGCTAACGGCCATTTTGGGAGTGTGTTCGTCGAAAACCGTTGGTGGAAAACACAAATTGCGGTTTCTAAAGCATTGTCGCCAAGGTCTGGATAGAAGTACTCAAGATCCGCGGGCATGACCAGGCCCTTGTAGGAAATGACGCGATCTGAAAGGCTGCAAATATAGAAATCCGCATCGTCCGCCATCGCGATCTCGACCCGACGCCTGATCATAAATAATCTTGCCGCTACTTCTTCGAGACTCGCGTCGCCCGTCTCGAGAAATACCTGCTCGATTTGGGGCAACTGCTCTAGGGCGATCTCGCCACAGATATCGGGCTGTGTTGGAACAACACGCCACGTAGCAACCGTGAAGTCAAATTCCTGCGCCGCGCTGTCAAACGCCTTGCGAACCTGATCTTGAGCTGCAGGTTCGCGGGACATGAAGACCATACCCACAGCAAATGTAGTTGTCAGTTCGCGCCCGAGAAGGGTGCTCGCACATGACCGCATAAACGACGTAGGCATTTGGAGGAGCAAACCGCACCCGTCCCCAGTTTTACCATCAGCCGCAATACCGCCGCGGTGCGTCATGCAGGTCAGCGACTCAATTGCCGTCTGTAATAGCTTATGACTCGCCACACCCTGCTGATGAGCGATCATGCCAAAACCACAGTTGTCCCGAAACTCTTCGGGATTGTATAAGCCGCGCACTGGTTCTGCTGCGCCAACGGCCGTCGTCACGATGCCTGATGACTTCATCTCTGAACTTGCTCGTTTGATAACACCGGTGGCTGTGTGCCCAAGAGTCGCACAACCAAAAAGGCCGAGAAGTTTACACTTCTGGCAGCACTTCTACAATTTGAGCGTGTCAATACACCGATACCGCAACGGGTGGCTTACAAACTCATTGCGATTTCGGACTTCTCTACGTCAGCAGTGACACAAGCCCGACCGAGCCCCTCGAGCAAGACGAATCGAATTCTGCCCGACTGCACTTTCTTGTCGCCTTGCATCGCGCGCATAAAATCATC
>JABIZW010000093.1 GCA_018666295.1 Halieaceae bacterium | reverse complement strand
GAGGGTATGACCATTGCCGGAGTCGCCGTCGGTGCAACCCAAGGCTACATTTATCTTCGATCCGAATACCCGCGCGCCCAGCAGATGCTCGAACGGGCCATTGACGCCGCCTACGACGCGGGCTTACTCGGTCAGGATATTTTAGAGTCGAGGTCTTCTTTTGACCTCGAGGTTCGAATGGGGGCCGGTTCGTACATTTGTGGCGAAGAAACAGCCTTACTCAACAGTTTAGAAGGCAAAAGGGGCGTTGTCAGAGCGAAGCCCCCGTTACCGGCTATCGAAGGTTTGTTTGGTCAGCCCACTGTTGTGAATAACGTCTTAACGCTGGCGTCGGTGACGGCGATCCTGGCCGATGGTGGTGCGGACTACGCGCATTACGGTGTTAATCGTTCGAAAGGCACGATACCGCTTCAGTTGGCCGGAAATGTCAAAAACGGCGGTTTGATCGAAATACCGTTCGGCGAATCACTACGCACGGTCATCGATGAGTGGGGCGGTGGTACACGCTCGGGTCGGCCAGTGCGCGCAGTACAGATCGGAGGTCCTTTAGGGGCGTATCTGTCCAATGAGCAGCTTGATGTCACCGTCGATTACGAAGCGCTAGCTGCCGCCGGTGGGATGTTGGGTCACGGCGGCATTGTCGTGTTCGACGACACGGTCGACATGGCGAAGCAAGCGCACTTTGCAATGGATTTTTGTGCCAAAGAGTCTTGCGGTAAATGCACGCCGTGTCGAATCGGTGCAGTGCGGGGCAGAGAGGTCCTGGATCGTGTTTGTGAGTCGGGTGCAACCGAGGACGATTTGATTTTATTAATGGACCTCTGTGACACCATGGAGCAGGCGTCCCTGTGTGCAATGGGCGGATTAACGCCATTGCCGGTTAAAAGTGCTGTGAATAATTTCCCTGAAGATTTTGACGTCGCGCCCGAAAACAGTGAGGTGGCAGTGTGAATAGCATGGTCGAGTTTTATCAACCCCAGCCCGATTTTGGCACCCCAGCGGTAAAGGTGGGCGAAGCGGTATCACTCACGATCGATGGTCGTGTGGTGTCGGTGCCGCAAGGCACTTCAGTCATGCGGGCGGCGTTCGAGGCAGGCATCAAGGTGCCTAAGTTGTGCGCCACCGACAGTCTCGAAGCGTTTGGCTCATGCCGCGTGTGCTTGGTTCATATTGAGGGTCGTCGGGGGTATCCGTCGTCGTGTACTACACCTGTCGAGGCGGGCATGACGGTGACCACTCAGAGCGATCAATTGGCAAAAATCCGTCGCGGCGTGATGGAGCTCTACATCAGTGACCATCCGCTGGATTGCCTCACCTGCCCGACGAACGGTGATTGCGAGTTGCAATCTACCGCGGGCGAGGTAGGACTCAGAGACGTACGCTATGGTTTTGCGGGTGAAAATCACACGCAATTGGAGAAAGATGAAAGCAGTCCCTACTTTACCTTCGACTCCTCGAAGTGCATCGCTTGCTCGCGGTGCGTTCGGGCTTGTGAAGAGACTCAAGGTACGTTTGCACTGACCATCTCTGGGCGCGGTTTTGACTCGCGTGTTAGCGTCGGACCTGAAGCAAACTTCTTAGAGTCTGACTGTGTCTCTTGCGGCGCGTGTGTCGCGGCTTGCCCGACGGCAACGTTGACCGAGAACAGTATTATCGAAAAGGGCATTCCCGAGCACTCAGTCACGACTACCTGTGCTTACTGCGGTGTTGGCTGCGGATTCAAGGCCGAAATGCGCGGTCAGGAAGTGGTTCGAATGACGCCTTGGAAAGACGGCAAAGCCAATGAAGGACACGCCTGCGTTAAGGGCCGTTTTGCCTTTGGCTACTCGACGCATAAAGATCGTATGACCGAACCCATGATCAGGGACTCGATTGATCAGCCTTGGAAAAAGGTGTCCTGGGATGAGGCGCTGAACTATGCAGCGACGCGTTTACGGGAGATTCAGGAGAAGTACGGGCAAAAAAGTATCGGTGCCATTTCGTCTTCGCGTTGCACGAACGAAGAAGTTTGGCTGGTTCAGAAAATGGTTCGTACAGGATTTGGAAATAACAATATCGACACCTGCGCGCGCGTCTGCCATTCGCCCACCGGCTATGGCTTAAAGCAAACGCTCGGAGAGTCGGCGGGCACGCAAGACTTCGCCTCTGTCGCCGATGCTGACGTCATTGTTGTTATGGGGGCCAACCCCACTGAAGCACACCCTGTCTTTGGGTCTAGGCTTAAGCGTCGACTGCGCGAGGGGGCGCATCTTATCGTTATTGATCCACGTCGCATTGAGTTAGTGGGTGCACCGCACGTGAAATCCGACCTTCACCTTCCCGTACAGCCGGGTGCGAATGTGGCGCTGTTGAATGCGATCGCCCACACCGTGGTCGACGAGGGCTTGATGGACGCAGACTTCGTCAAGGCGCGCTGTGAAGAGACAGCGTTCCAACAGTGGCTCAGCTTTATCCAGCAACCCGAGAACGCGCCTGAAGCGTCCGAGGCCTATACCGGAGTCCATGCCGATGACGTACGCAAAGCTGCAAGATTGTATGCAACGGGCGGAAATGCAGCGATCTATTACGGGTTAGGGGTGACGGAACACAGTCAAGGCTCGACGACCGTTATGGCCATTGCCAATCTCGCCATGTTGACCGGTAATATCGGTCGCAGAGGCGTTGGGGTAAACCCACTTCGGGGACAAAATAACGTTCAAGGATCGTGTGATATGGGGTCCTTTCCGCATGAGTTACCCGGCTATCGCCCGGTCAGTGACGACACCGTCAGGGAGACCTTCGAAGGCGCGTGGGGTGTCAAGCTCGATGCTGAGCCAGGACATCGAATTCCCAACATGTTTGATGAGGCACTGTCTGGTGGGTTTAAGGGCCTGTACTGTCAAGGTGAAGACATTGCTCAGTCAGACCCTAATACGCGGCACGTCGAGGCGGCACTTGAGTCGATGGAATGCTTGATTGTTCAGGATATTTTCCTGAACGAAACCGCCAAGTTTGCACATGTGTTTTTGCCCGGCTCGTCGTTTCTTGAAAAGGACGGGACGTTCACTAATGCCGAACGCCGAATTTCGCGAGTCAGAAAGGCGATGGAGCCGTTGGGTGGTAAAGCCGACTGGGAAGCGACACTCGGTCTAGCGCAGGCGTTGGGTTGTGACTGGGATTACGAGAACCCAGAGCAAATCATGGCCGAAATCGCGGCGCTCACCCCAACGTTTGCGGGCGTGACTTATGAAAAGCTTGAGCGGCTGGGCAGTATTCAGTGGCCTTGTACTGATGTCGCGTCGGAGGGCACACCGACGATGCATGTGGACTCGTTTACACGCGGTCTGGGTCAGTTTGTGGTGACCGAGTATGTCCCGACGGCAGAGCGGTGCACCCGACGGTTCCCACTTATCCTGACGACCGGGCGAATTCTGAGTCAATACAACGTGGGCGCACAGACGCGTCGCACAGAAAATTCAACATGGCACGCGGAGGATGTGCTCGAAATTCACCCTGAAGATGCCGAGTCGAGAGGTATCTCGGACGGCGATTGGGTCGGTATTGCGAGTCGTATTGGTGACACAGTACTCCGTGCCCGATTATCCAATCGGGTGCGTCCGGGTGTCGTCTACACCACCTTCCATCATCCGGTATCGGGCGCCAACGTCATTACCACGGATAACTCGGACTGGGCAACGAATTGCCCCGAGTACAAGGTTACCGCGGTGGAGGCTATGCGCGTGAGTCAGCCGTCTGAGTGGCAAGCGCGTCAGCAGAGTTTTGACAAAAAACAAAAACAATTGGTCGAGGAAGCCGTCGTTGGATGACCTTCAGTTAGACGGTGAAGCCGAAGAGGACCTGCGCCCTACAGTGGCGGTGGCTCGCTCTGTTTTTCAGGGTGAGCAGCCGTTAGGCGATACCGACCAGGTCATCGTCGAAACGCCAATAGCACTGGCTTTTAACGGTATTTCTTATGCCGTCATGATGGCAACACCGGCCGACCTAGACGACTTTATAAGAGGCTTTGCTATCACTGAGGGCGTGGTCGAGCAGGCACGTGAAATCTATGACATTGAGTGTGTTGTCAATCCGACGGGGATCGAGCTCGACGCAAAAATAGCGTCCCACGCGGCGCATCGGCTGAAGGAGCGTCGCCGATCGATGGCCGGTCCCAGTGGCTGTGGGCTCTGCGGTCTTGAGTCTATTGACCAGATAATGCGCCCACTAAACGTATTGCCTGAAACGCGCGTTCCCTCGCAAACCGTACTTGATCACGCCATTTCCCAGTTTAGGCCGGCACAAACATTGTCCTTACAGACCGCTGGCGCGCATGCGGCGGCCTGGTGCTCTTGGGAAGGTGATCTAATGGCCATTCGAGAGGACGTCGGGCGACACAATGCGCTGGATAAGTTGTTGGGATGGCAGAGTCTCAATACACCTGAGGGTTTTGTTTTGGTGAGTAGCCGCGCGAGTTATGAAATGGTGAGTAAATGCGTTGTGGCAAGTGTCGGTGTGCTCGCGGCGATGTCCGCGCCCACGTCTATGGCTATTCAGTCGGCAAAAACCGCGAACCTAAACCTGCTTGCATTTACTTCAACGGGGCGGCACGCACGTTACTCGTGACATGCTCTGGTCACAGAGTTGTGGTAAAACACCCACTTCAATCAAGTTGCTAGCGACAGACCATGACCACAATTACACAACTATCCGACGGACGAAGGCGCCGCACAGAACGGAGTCGTCAGGCAATGATCGACTCGGCCTTGTCGCTCATTTTGGGGGGTAACTTCGCGCCCACAGCGAAGCAGATCTCGGAGGAGGCAGGTGTTGGGATTCGGTCTTTTTTTCGGCAGTTTGAGGACATGGAGGAGCTGTTTGCGGCGGTAGATGAGCAAACGGTGCAAGCCGCGATCGCATCGTTCAGTGGCGGGAATAGAGAGGGCGCCCTTGAGGACCGATTGACGTCGTTGGTCGAGACTTATTCGTCAGCGTTCGAAGCGAATAAGATGCTGCTGATGACGACACAAAGCCTGAGATGGCGCTCAGACCACATCAAAGCGAACTATGCGAAGCATCAGCGATGGTCCAAGGCCAATATCGAGGCCTGGATTCCTGAAGTGCTTGAGTTGTCGGCGATTGATCGCACGCTTTTGCAGTCCCAGTTGTCATTTGAGCTGTGGCATCGCCTTCGAGAGCATCAGGGTGTTTCCCTTGAAGAAGGCCGTACGATTGTTCTTAGGATACTCAACCTCCTTTTGAACCGCTGAGTTCGCGCTCCGCGCGATTTCGTGTGGCCATTGGTTTTTATTGATATGGCATAAAATATGCCATATCTTCTGTGCCGACGATTATAAAAAGAATGGATCGGTGAAACCATGAAGAAGAAACTACTGACAGTCTTGGCGGTACTGGCTATTGCGTTGGCTGTGTTGTGGTTTCAGCGTGGCAACCTTGTATTGGCTGCCGTTAAGGTAATGACCGATAAGCGGTACGACGATATTGCGCCTAATCGTGAGATTCCTTGGGAGGTTTCAGGCGGATCAGCAACGCCTGAGACAGAGAATCGTCCTCCGAATATCATCCTAATCGTCGCCGACGATCTGGGCTATAACGACATTTCGACTTTCGGTGGAGGCGTGACCGAGGGTTTTAAAACACCCGGTATCGACCGACTGGCTGAAGAGGGCGTGGTCTTTTCACAAGCTTATTCAGGGGCAAGTACCTGTGCACCTTCTCGCGCCATGTTGATGACGGGGCGGTACCCGACTCGAACAGGGTTTGAATTTACACCCACACCCGCCGGTATGGCCCGAGCGGTCTCGACCGTCGCCTCGACCGTTGAAACGTCATCTGCCCCGCCTTCGTATTACGACGCCGACGTTGAAAGTGCACACCCCAGCTACGAAGAGAAGGGCTTACTGACCGGTGAGGTAACCATTGCTGAGGTGCTCCGCGACAGTGACTATTACACCGCTCACATCGGCAAGTGGCACTTGGGAAGAGAAAATGGCATGGGGCCAAATGCCCAAGGCTTCGACGACAGCCTGCTCATGACCAGTGGTCTCTACCTTCCTGAAGACCATCCAGATGTGGTCAATGCGAAGCTTGATTTTGACCCTATTGATCGTTTTCTCTGGGCGGCTATGCGTTATGCGGCAAGTTTTAATACGACGTCTGACGACGTGTTTGAGCCTAGCGGCTATCTGACAGATTATTGGACTGATGAAAGCATTAAGGTCATTCGTAACAACAAAGACAGGCCCTTTTTCCTCTACTTGGCGCATTGGGGACCACACACGCCTCTGCAGGCCACTCGAGCTGACTACAAGGCAGTAGGTGATATCAGGCCGCACCGGAAGCGCGTTTATGCGGCGATGATTCGCGCGGTAGATCGCAGTGTGAGCCGGATACTGGACACCTTGGAGGAAGAGGGCATTGCCGATAATACCATGGTCGTTTTCACCAGTGACAATGGTGGCGCTGGGTATATTGGGCTTCCGGGTGTCAAT
>JABIZW010000069.1 GCA_018666295.1 Halieaceae bacterium | reverse complement strand
CTTGGAACGCGTCAAAGCACATTGAAAATGCAGGGTACAGTGCGTCTACAGCGGTCTGCCCCACGTCCAATTAAATTGACCTAAGGTAAGAAACCTTCCACTCTTGAGTCAGGCCTTACCAGGAACACAGCGAGTGGAAATAAACGCCTTTCAGCGCTGGAATAGCGATCTAGCGAACATTGTTGCTCACGTGGGCGAACCCATTTTTTTTCAGCAGGTGTTTGCAGCGATCGAGGCGCAGGTGCCCGTGGCATTGCCGCAAGCCTGGCTCTACCACAAAGACTTGCCGCCTAAACTCCTTGATCACAAAATCGCAAAAGAAGCCTACGCCTCTCAAGTCGATCAATATCTTGAGGGTCCCTACCGAGAAGACCCCTTTTTTAAGATTTCACTGAGCGCCCCTAGGAATAACTGCTATCGGTTATCGCGATTGATTACCGGTAACTTCGAAGACAGCAGCTATCACCGAGACTACTACGGCAGTACAGGTACCGTTGATGAAGCCATTATCGTGACGCGGCTTGGCGACGGCAGCGTCGTCAACATCAGCCTCATGCGACTCGAGAGTCATGGTGAGTTTAGTGATGGAGAATACAACTGGCTCTACAGCGTTAGCCAAGTCATTGCGGAACTCATCGAGCTTCACACCCGCAGAGAAGAGTTCGTGGAGAGCAACCTGTTACAACCCGGCGTAGACCATCACATACAACAAGGGTTTGAATGTTTTGGTAGCAGTTATGTGAGCGAACGTGAGCAACAGGTTTTGGAGTTGCTACTCAGGGGTTACGGTGCCGATACCAGCGCAGAACGGCTCAATATTTCACTTGAGACCGTTCGGCGCCATCGAAAATCAATATATAAAAAGCTCGACGTGAACAGTCAGGCCGATCTCTTTGCCCTGTTTATCAACACCATTCCATACGTTGCACAAGCAAAAGGGCAAGACCCGCTTCAAATTTACATGAAGTAGGTCATTAATGACCCACGTTAGGCATGACTTGCCCCAACTTGGGCATTGTGGGTGAGCGCGCGGCCCTTGATCATTCAGGCTTAATGTAGCCAGGTCATTTTTGTGCATTCGACACAACAATTTTTAACCGCTTATCCGGATATTACGATGGTCGAGGCGCTCATCACCGACTGTAATGGTATCGCGCGGGGTAAGTGGCTACCGGTTCAAAAGCTCGATTCGATCGAAAAACAAGGTCTCAAGCTGCCTAAATCAGCCTTAGGGCTCGACGTGTGGGGTCGTGATATTCCTGAACTGGCGCATTCCAATGGCGATATTGATGGCTATTGCCATCTTGTCGAGGGTTCGCTTCGCCCCTTACTGACCGAACGTGGTGTTGATCAAGCGCAAGTACTTTTAACCATGTTCGATAAAGACAAATCACCCTACATGGGCGACCCAAGACAGGTGCTACAAGCGCTTGTAAATCGCTTCTCCGAAAAGTCTCTAAGACCCTGCATGGCCGTCGAGCTCGAATTTAGCCTGCTCCCAAAGCCAGAGACCAACGAGTCCATAGGGTCTGCCCTTAAAAATCAAAACACAGTGGGCGGTAACCTCTACGCGCTGAGTGAATTGGATTACCACGGCCCCCTACTTGAAGCCCTCAGACAGGCCTTTAAAACGCAGGACTTGCCCTACGAGGGGATCATCAAAGAATCGGCGCCAAGCCAGTTCGAAATCAACGTGGCGCACAGTAACGACACGATGCTCCTTGCTGACCAAGTCATTCGAATGCAACGGACCATTCGGTCAGTTGCGGCACGACATGGTTTTGTGGCCAGTTTTATGCCAAAACCCATCGATGACGAGGCCGGGAACGGCCTCCACGTCCACTGCAGCTTGCTCGAAGAGAACGGCGTCAATGTCTTTGACAATGGCGGTGAAGAAGGCTCTGATCTTTTAGGCTACGCCGTTGCGGGCTGCCTCGAACTTCTCCCAGCATCAATGCTTCTTTTCGCGCCCAGCTTCAATGCCTACAGGCGATTCCAACCAGGAAATCACGCGCCGACTGAGTCTGCCTGGGGCTACGACAATAGAACAACCGCCATTCGGATTCCCGAGAGTCCGCCCTCAGCGCGTCGCATTGAACACCGCGTCGCCGGTGCAGACGCAAACCCCTACTTGGTGCTTGCAGCCGTGCTGGCTGGCATTTGGCACGGTATCGAAGGAAAACTGACGCCCCCTCCTGCGATCGAGGGCAATGCCTGGGATCAAGACATCAAGGCGACCCCGTTACCCACGACCATGGATCAGGCAATCGATGCGTTTGACGAAGCACAAACGCTCTCCGAATACCTGACGACTGAATTTAAAACCCTCTTTTTGGCCACAAAAAAACAAGAGTGGAGTGAGTTCGCTCGCCACGTCACCGAATTCGAGCTGGAAACTTACCTTCGAATGTAGTTTGCTCTGCGGCTGACCTTTATAGAGATACCGCTATGACCAGCGTTTACGACTACTCGGCAACACTCGCCGACGGCACAACAGCCTCACTTTCAGACTACAAAGGCCAAGTCCTGTTAATTGTTAATACGGCTTCAAAGTGTGGCTTTACACCTCAGTACGAAGGCCTAGAAAAGCTTCATGCGACGCACAAGGACGCAGGATTTGCGGTCCTGGCATTTCCCTGCAATCAGTTTGGGTCTCAAGAACCGGGAAGTACTGAGGAGATCGTTGAATTCTGCGAAATGCGCTTTCAAACGAGTTTCCCGCTGTTTGAAAAAATTGACGTGAACGGCACTAACTCGCACCCGCTCTACAAACACCTCAAGTCTGAAGTCAAAGGTCTTTTAGGGACCGAGCGAATCAAATGGAACTTCACAAAGTTTTTGATCAATCGAGATGGCGAGGTCGTCGGTCGATTTGGATCGCAGAAAAAACCTGCTGATATCGAGTCCGAAATTATAGCTTTGCTCTAAGCGTCAGACGCAGCAGACATCGCCTTCAGGTCTGCCATCACGGACGTCTAATGCTCTCGGGTTTCGCGAAATGTAATATCAGGCCATCGCTCTTGCATGAGCGATAGGTTGACCCGCGTTGGGGCCAGATAAGTCAGGTAACCACCGCCGTCCTCGGACAGATGGTCAGATGCTTTTTTCCGAAAGTCGTCTAACGTTCGAGCGTCTGCTGCATCAAGCCAACGTGCGGTATAAATGTTGACGGGCTCATAAATCGCGTCGACCTTATACTCGTCCTTAAGTCGATGCGCCACGACGTCAAACTGAAGCTGCCCCACCGCTCCAACAATGAGATCGGTCGAATTCAAGGGCGAAAACACCTGAGTGGATCCCTCCTCCGACAGCTGCTGTAATCCTTTTTGAAGGGCTTTCATCTTCATAGGGTCTGACAGTCGAATCTTTCTAAACAACTCGGGCGCGAAATGCGGAATTCCCGTGAACTGAAGCGACTCACCCGCGGTAAAGGTATCGCCAATTTGAATCGTACCGTGATTGTGCAAGCCAATAATATCGCCCGCCACAGCCGACTCCACCAAATCGCGCTCGCCTGCTTTGAACGACACCGCATCGGCGATACGAATGTCCTTAGCAATGCGCACATGCCGCATCTTCATACCCTTTTCATACCGCCCTGAGCAAAGGCGCACGAAGGCAATACGATCGCGATGCTTGGGATCCATATTCGCTTGAATTTTGAATACAAATCCTGAGAAGTCCGCCTCGGTAGGAGCGACTTCACGCGATTGTGCAAATCGAGACTGGGGCTTAGGGGCCCACTCAACAAAGTCATTGAGCATTTCACGAACGCCAAAATTACCCAGTGCCGTGCCGAAAAAAACAGGCGTCTGCTTCCCTTCCAAAAACAAAGAACGATCAAAGGTATGACTCGCACCACGCACAAGTTCTATTTCATCGCAGAAGTCCTCGTAATCGTCGTCTAGCAATGCACGCGCCTCCGGCGATTCCAACCCTTCAATACATCGGTCCGGCGGCAACACCTGTCCGTGTCCCTGTTCGTAACAGTGAATCGTATCGGTATAAAGGTTATAGACGCCCTTAAAAAATTTACCCATGCCAATCGGCCAGTTAATCGGCGCGGCTTCGATCTTCAGCACATCTTCAATTTCGTCAAGCAACTCAATAGCCTCGCGAATGTCGCGATCGAGTTTGTTGACGAAGCCAATAATTGGGGTGTCCCGCAAGCGACAGACACTCATCAACTTAATGGTTCGCGCCTCGACACCCTTCGCACCGTCGACCACCATGAGCGCGGAATCTACCGCTGTCAGGGTTCGATAGGTGTCTTCGGAAAAATCTTCGTGCCCCGGTGTATCGAGTAAGTTGACCATCCGATCGCGATACGGGAATTGCATCACCGATGACGTCACCGAAATACCTCGCTCCTGCTCCATCGTCATCCAGTCCGATGTGGCGTGAGGCCCTCGCTTTCCTTTCACTGACCCGGCAACCTGAATCGCCGACCCAAGAAGGAGTAGCTTTTCTGTAATGGTCGTCTTACCTGCATCGGGGTGCGAAATAATGGCGAATGTACGGCGAGCGTTTATCGCATTGTCGATTTCTGACATGAGTCCTCCAGTGACGCGGCGGATTATGCCAGTTAACGCAGCATCTGTTTTATCGAAGCGGAAGATTTGCGCGTAAATGCTGCACTAATTCGTGGGCAACCTGCCTTTGAGAGGGGCAGGCATCCCCTAAAATTCGGGACAACGAGGTGACCTGTAGGCCCGCGTATCCGCAAGGGTTAATCCGGCCAAAATGGCTTAAATCCGGATCGACGTTCAGCGACAACCCATGGTAGCTCGACCCCCGGCTGATCTTAAGACCCAGTGCAGCGATTTTCTCACCCGACACGTACACACCCGGAGCCTTGGGATCGGCCAAGGCCTCAATACCCTGGGTCGCCAGAAAATCAATAATGGCGCGTTCCAGTGCAGACACCAGCTGCCGAACACCAACCTTCGCACGCCGAATATCGCAGAGCACATAGATCACAATCTGCCCTGGACCATGGTAAGTCACCTGGCCGCCTCGATCGGTTTGAACCACTTCAATGTCGCCCGGTGACAGGAGGTGCTCTTCTTTGCCCGCAATACCCTG
>JABIZW010000006.1 GCA_018666295.1 Halieaceae bacterium | reverse complement strand
CACGAGTTTTTGTGCCGCGTCTGTGCCGTCGACATCAAACGAAGGATCAGCCTCTGCGTAACCCAGTCGCTGGGCCTCTTCGAGAACATCGGCAAACTCTCTCCCCTTAGCAGCCATTTCAGTGAGTATAAAATTGCCAGTGCCGTTAATAATCCCCGCCAGCCCGGTAATATGGTTCGCCGCCAGACTTGCTCGCACGGCCTCAATAATGGGAATGCCACCAGCGACTGCCGCCTCAAAGTAAAGAGCCTTTCCCTGTGCTTGCGCCAGCTCAAACAACTCATCACCATAATCAGCGAGCAACGCCTTGTTGGCCGTGACCACGTGTTTACCTTGGTTTAGCGCCTCCCGCACCAAGTCGCGTGCCACCGTGGTCCCACCAATGAGCTCGACTAAAATATCTACTTCTGGATTGCGAGCCACATCAAACACGTCGCGCGACTCATAAGCGCCTAATACGTCGACGTTTGGCTTCGCTGTCCGGGTGGCAACGTGCACGACCTTTATCGCACCGCCCACGCGCGCCTCAAGGACGTCACCGGCCTCCGCTAACAGGGCAAGAAGTCCCTGAGCCACAGTTCCAAGACCACAGATCCCTATTTTTATCGTTTTTTGTGTCATTGCGCATTCCAGTCACTGGGCAGCCCAGCTCTTAATACTTTTTTGATACCGCGCAGGGCCTGACGGGTTCGATGCTCATTTTCAATGAGTCCAAAACGGACATACCCTTCACCGTATTCACCAAAACCAATCCCCGGCGATACCGCAACACCGGCGTCTTTAAGCAACAGCTTACTGAACTCAAGGGATCCCATTTGATCAAAGGGTGCGGGGATTTTAGCCCAGACGAACATGGTCGCCTTCGGCGGCGTTACCGCCCAGCCCGCCTTATTCAGTCCGCCACAGAGTACGTCACGACGTTCCTTATACATTTGACGGATTTCTTCGACACAGGTTTGATCAGACTCGAGTGCCGTAATGGCTGCGACTTGTACAGGCGTGAATATCCCGTAGTCCAGATAAGATTTAATCCGCGTTAACGCAGCAATGAGTTCCTTGTTACCGCAACAAAACCCAACCCGCCAACCAGGCATGTTGTAGCTCTTTGAAAGTGTAAAAAACTCTACCGCCACATCGCGCGCACCCGGCACCTGAAGAATACTCGGTGCTTTGTACCCATCGAAAACCAAATCGGCATATGCAAGATCATGCACCACCCAAATATTGTGCTCACGGGCTATCGCAACCACCTTTTCAAAAAACGCCAAATCAACACAATCGCCTGTCGGATTGGAAGGAAAATTAAGCACCAACATTTTTGGCTTTGGGTAACTCGTGCGAATGGCTTTGTCCAATTCAGCAAAGAAGTCTCCGTCTTCAGTCATCGGCACATGACGAAGATCAGCTCCTGAGATGACAAAGCCATAGGGGTGAATCGGATAAGACGGGTTAGGCACTAAAATCGCATCGCCAACACCCGTGGTCGCCAGTGCAAGGTGCGCAAGACCCTCCTTAGAACCTAACGTCACAATAGCTTCGCTCGCGGGATCCAGTTCGACGTCATAGCGTGAGGCGTACCAGTTACAAATAGCCTGTCTCAACCGAGGTATTCCCTTCGACTGGGAATAACGGTGTGTGTCACCACGATCGACGGTTTCTTTGAGCTTATCTACAATATGCTCAGGCGTCGGCTGGTCTGGATTACCCATGCCAAAATCGATAATGTCCTCACCTCTGGCACGAGCCGCCTGCTTCAGTTCACCGATGATGTTGAAGACGTAAGGTGGAAGACGCTCAATACGTTGAAACTGCTGATTCATTTAAATCCTTTGAAAATCATCGCCCTAGTGCGACTACTCAATACCTAAGAGACTCGCAATATCTGCCGCAGATTGGTATCCCGGTATCATCTGCCCATTGCTGGTCACAATGGCAGGGGTGCCTCGCACGCCTAAACGATTACCCAGCGCATAGTGCTCCGCGATGGGATTCCCCTCGCACTCGTTAAGCGGCATTTCCACACCCGACTTAAGCGAGGTCAGGGTTGCCTCACGATTACGTGAACACCACGCAGTGGCTAACTGTCTCGCACCTTGGGACGCCATCCCGCCACGGGGGTAGGCCAAGTACCTGACCTCTATGCCTCGACGGTTTAAGTCGTCCATCTCCAGATGTAACTTACGACAATAACCGCAGGTGATATCGGTAAAGACCGTAATAAAGTCCTTGGCCGGTTCTGCCGGTGAAAAAACGATCATCTCATCAAGATCCAGTGCGCCAATCATCAACAACCTGTCAGCGACACGACGTGTCTCGGTCAGGTTAGACACCTCGGTATTCGTTACCCGCAGCAAGTCGCCATTGAGCAAGAGGAACTCTCCACTGTGCGTTGCGTAGAGAACCGGGCCGTCTTTAATCGACACCTCGATAAGTTGATCCGACTCAGTCGCCACAATGCGATCAATCGTGATCGAGCTGCCCACCATGATCGACAGGCCCGATTCCAGAAGAGCCCTCGCGTCTGCAAAGTTTTCTTGCTCTGATGCGTGTACTAGGGAGGCGGAACAGCATGTCGCGATTGCTGCGACATGACGTAACCAACGGTAGATCAATTGTTTTTTCATTCTAACCTCTAGGGTGATGCTTTTCATGAAGCGCCTGCATTCGGCTTCGCGCGACGTGGGTGTATATCTGTGTCGTTGTAAGGTCACTATGCCCCAGTAACATCTGCACAACACGCAAGTCTGCCCCATGATTAATCAAATGCGTTGCAAATGCATGACGCAGTGTGTGTGGAGACAGATTTGGGTCAATACCCGCGCGATTCGCGTAAATTTTAATACGATACCAAAAGGTCTGGCGAGTCATGACTTTTCCTCGGTTAGAAGGAAAAAGCACATCACTTTGACGGTCCCGCAATAACGCCTGGCGAGTCGACCCTAAATAGTCGGTCACAGTCTCAATAGCCGCCTCTCCCAAAGGCACCAATCGCTCCTTACCGCCCTTACCAAAGACGCGGACCACCCCTTGATTTAAGCTCAGTTGAGGCAGTGTTAGACCCACCAGCTCAGATACTCTCAACCCGCTGGCATAAAGCACTTCGAGCATCGCCAAATCACGATGCTCCACCATCACCGAGGTATCAGGCGCATTGAGAAGCTGGTCTACTTCAGATTCAGACAGTGATTTGGGCAGCGGCCGCGACGGCTTTGGACGATCCAGATGCTGGGTAGGATCCGAACTTATATCGCCTTCCCGCACCAAATATTGGTAAAAACTTCGAAGACTGGAGAGTAAGCGCGAGATAGAGCGATGTGAACTCCCTCGAGACAGACGCGCACCGAGGTAGGCTTGTACGTCGGACTCAGAGGCAGTCAGTGCATCCCCTCGGCACTGGTCGAGCAACCAGGCATTTAAACCCTGAACATCACGGCTGTAAGCTTCGCGTGTGTTGTCGCTGAGACCGCGCTCAAGCCAAAGCGCTGTTGTGAAGCGCTCAAGTTCACAAGAGATAAGGCGACCCACTTGATGACCTCGCCCTCAATTCACTGCTTAAGACAACTTTTCCTTAATACGAGCTGCCTTGCCAGAAAGCTCTCGGAGGTAATAAAGCTTCGCCTGACGAACATCACCACGCCGCTTAACTGATATTGAGTCAAGTAACGGACTGTAGGTCTGGAAGGTACGCTCAACACCAACACCGTGAGAGATCTTGCGAACTGTGAACGCAGAGTTAACCCCACGGTTGCGCTTGCCAATACAGACACCTTCGAACGCCTGTAGACGCTCTCGAGTGCCCTCTTTGACTTTCACCTGAACAACAACAGTGTCCCCTGGGGCAAACGCAGGGATTTCCTTAGACATCTGCTCGGCATCGAGCTCTGCAATAATTTTGT
>JABIZW010000007.1 GCA_018666295.1 Halieaceae bacterium | reverse complement strand
CCACGGGGGTCGGTGACTACTGCGGCCGTGTTCGACCTGGCGCAAGCGGCGAGGAAGCATCTCCCTGAGGGCTCGACTCCGGCGCTAATGTTTGACTTTATTCGTGCGCGCTATGACGCCGGGTTTTCGTGGGAGGAAACGCGCGATGCGCTGTACCTGCGTTATCAGGTTCAGCAACGCGACGGGTACTCAGTGAGCCAGCGTGGCCTTTATTGCAATGGTTGCTTTGCCTCGGGCATTAACTTCGCAGCAAGCTTAGTGTCGCTTTTTTATGGGGGTGGAGACCTAAAAGAAACGATCAAAATTGCTACTTTGTGCGGATGGGACTCCGACAACCCGGCGGCAACCTGGGGTGGGTTGTTGGGCTTTATGATGGGCCGTAATGAAATAGAGCGTCTCTTTGGCGAGTCTCTGTCAGACAACTTCGACATTCACAGGACGCGAAAAGGTTTCGCTGATGACGGCATAGACACATTTGGCAATATGGCGAAAATGGCGATGACAGTCTCAAAAACGGTAAACAATGAATATTTGACGTCACCGGAGTGACCTTAGGCTATGTTTAAACACGCATTACTGACTTTCTTCGCACTCGTTATTTCGCTTCAGGCGCCGACAGGTTTGGCAGACGACTGGCGCGGATCAGACATTACTCAACTCGTCATGCTCGGGACTGGAACACCTAACCCATTTCCCGACAGATCGGGGCCATCGCTCGCAATTGTCGTGAACGGTGAACCGTATTTAGTGGACTTCGGACCGGGCGTGGTCAGGCAAGCGTCGTCACTGTCGCCTGAGTACGGTGGCGAGATCGGGGGTCTAGCGGTCGAAAACCTTAAGCACGCGTTTTTAACGCACCTGCATTCTGATCATACGGTGGGTCTT
Source organism: Halieaceae bacterium (assembly GCA_018666295.1). GTDB lineage: Bacteria > Pseudomonadota > Gammaproteobacteria > Pseudomonadales > Halieaceae > Luminiphilus. Next base: position 5,887 of record JABIZW010000007.1, on the reverse strand, counting down.
CCTGACTTGATCCTGACGGCGTGGACGGTTGGTCGGGATTCACCCTTAAAATTATTTGGTCCCGAAGGCACGAAGCACATGGCAGACAAGGTCCTAGAGGCTTATGAAGAAGACATTCGCTACCGCTTGTACAGTGAGCAACCCGCTAACAATCAAGGCTGGCGTGTCGAGACACAAGAGGTCACTGAGTCAGGTCTTATTTTTAAGGATGAAAACGTGACCGTAGAGGCCTTTCGTGTCCCACACGGAAGTTGGCCCGATGCATGGGGGTATCGGTTTACTACGCCCGACCGGGTCATTGTTGTCTCGGGTGACACGGCGCCGTCGCCTGAACTTGCAAAGTATGCACGCGGCGCCGACATACTGGTGCACGAAGTTTACAGTCAAGAAGGGTTTGCCAAGAAAGAACCTCAATGGCAGAAGTACCACGCAAAAAACCACACATCGACTTCGGAGCTTGGGCGTTTGGCGTCTGAGGTCAAACCAAAGCTTTTGGTGCTCTATCATCAGTTGTTGTGGGGATCGACCCACGATACGTTAATAGAGGAAGTTAAAGCCGAGTTCAGTGGAGAGGTTGTTTCTGCACGCGATTTGGATGTGTTTTAAGTGTCGTTATGTTGCGCTGGGCAATGTTAGGGTGCGTCGGCGAGACAACTGCAATTGACCAGGATTGACCTTATGAAAATGATACAAGTAGTGAGCACGCTGTCCATCGTTACACTGTTGCTGTTGGGTTGTGCGCCCGATCAACCGGTCAGTAAGGGAGCTGAGCAGCCCCTCGCTCACCAAAAATATTCCGCAGAGCAATTCTTTCAAACCACGGGTTACCGGATGGGCGGTTCCGGGCCTTATGCCTTCTCTGGGGTAAACGGTGATTTGATCGTGAGTTCTGACGAAACAGGGGTCTACAACGCGTATCGCTTAGATGTTGAATCGGGGCAGATGACAGTGCTGACCGCGTCTTCCGATCGTGGTGTCTATGTCGACTCTTGGTTTCCGAACGATGATCGCTTTATTTACCAACAAGACGGTAATGGCGATGAGCTCACGCACGTTTTTGTCATGTCGCCCTCGGGAGAAAGCACTGACCTAACGCCGGGAGAGGGCCACAAGGCAGGATTTGCCGGCTGGTCGTCTGACGGATCCGAGTTTTTCATCTACAGCAATGAGCGTGATGGCGCGGCGTTTGATATGTACCGTTACAGCGCAGCGGATTATTCACGGACGATGCTGTATGAGAATACCGAGGGTCTGGATCTCGGTGCGATCAGTAGTGATGGGCGCTGGGTGGTTTATGCGCGCAATAATAGCAACGCCGACACCGATCTCTTTCTAATCGACGTCGCTGCCAGCGAGCTGGAACTGGTCAATATCACGCCGCACGAGGGCAATATTGAATATTCTTCAATGGGTTTTACGCCCGACAGTCGCCAGTTTATTTACTCAACCAACGAGTTTGGAGAGTTCAGTCAGGCATGGACGTTGTCGCTCGACACGGGCGCAAGGCAGGTGTTGATCGCCGAAGACTGGGACGTGATGTACGTCGGCTATTCACCCAGTGGGCGTTACAGGGTAAGTGGAATTAACAACGACGCGCGAACAGTTGTAACGCTTAAAGACCTGACCACAGGTCGCGATATTGTCCTTAAAAACGTACCCGAGGGTGACCTTGCTGAAGTTCGGTTTAACCGTGACGAGTCTGCTATTGCCTTTGGTTTATACCGTGACACAGCGCCGTACGATGTGTACCACATGCCATTGAATGCTGACGCGACGCGACTGACGCGCGCACTCAATCCGGTGATTGAGAGTAACCTCATGGTTGAGGGCGACGTGGTGCGCTTTGCAAGCTATGACGGTCTGCAAGTGCCAGGAATTCTATACAAGCCTCGCGAGGCGTCTGCTGAGAGCCCCGTGCCGGCATTAGTGTGGGTCCATGGTGGGCCCGGGGGCCAGAGTCGCAAAGGTTATTCCGCGGTCATTCAGCATTTGGTCAATCACGGTTACGCGGTCTATCAAATCAATAATCGGGGATCGAGCGGGTACGGCAAGACATTCTTTCACCTTGATGACTTAAAGCACGGTGAGGCCGATTTAGGTGACGTCGTTGCCTCAAGAGAATTCCTTGCGGCTTATGAATGGATTGATGGTAATCGGGTCGGCATTATCGGGGGCTCGTACGGTGGCTACATGGTCGCGGCGGCTCTGGCGTTTGAGCCTGAGTCATTTGAGGTGGGTATCAACATTTTTGGTGTCACTAACTGGCTCAGAACGCTGGAATCCATTCCGCCTTGGTGGGGGGCGTTTCGCACTTCGCTCTACGCTGAGCTGGGTGACCCGGCAACGGATACCGATCGATTGACTGCGATTTCACCACTGTTTCACGCGCAAAATATTGTGAAACCGCTGCTCGTGGTCCAAGGCGCCAATGATCCACGTGTTCTTCAAGTCGAAAGCGACGAACTGGTCGAGGAAGTGCGTGCAAATAATATTCCCGTCGAATACGTCTTATTTGCCGATGAGGGCCATGGTTTTCGAAAGCGAGTGAATCGCATCACAGCGAGTGAGGCATACCTGTCGTTTTTAAAGCAGCACCTTTAATCGGTGGCAGTGCTGGTTCATGCGGGACTCGCATTACCCCCAGTTTAATTTTTGCAGTTCGTGGTTCCTATCCTATGCTGGTTTTAGCGGCTCAAGAGGGCGGCCATAATTTTATGAAAAAGGGGAAATATATGTTTAAGCGTTTACTGGTCGCGGGTGCTCTTTCGTTGAGTGTGTCGGCAATGGCTGCGCACCATGAAGAAACACCCATGATAAGCGAGTTCTATGAATGCTCTCTGAACGACGGGGTTGCCGTGTCTCAAGTGCTGGATTTCGCACGATCTGACTTCAAAGCGTTTGCAGATAAAAATGACTTCGCTATGAATTCCTTTATTTGGGAGGCTGTCGCGGTGTCCCCACCCTACGATGAACCGGATTTGAGATGGGTCAACTACTTCCCAACTTGGGGCGACTACTTTGCCAGTGAAGATGCGTGGCGCGCCACGGCGCAAGACGTAGCGACGAATCTTTTTGAGCTCGTATCCTGCAGCAAGGCCCGCACTCTCGCCGTTCACAACGCAGGCGCACAACCCCCTGCGGCCCAAGAAAAGCCACTGATTGCCATGGTCTGCAATCTGGATGAGGGTAAAAGCATCGGCGACGCACTCGCGTATCGCAAGGCTGTGAACAAGATGGCTAATGACATGATTGACGGCAGTGTGGGCAGCACCGTCTTTACGCCTGCACTGGGCATCGCAGGTTTTGATTATGTGGCAATAGTGACGGGTACCACCGAGGACATGGCGAACGTTATGGACAATGTACGCAGTGGTAAAGCGCTTAAAGCGATGAGAGCGGCAGGGGTTGAGAATCCCGCGCAGTGCGTGACGGATCTCCACCGATCGCATTTGGTTGTCTCTCGATAAGCCCGGCGCCAAACCTGCCGGTTTTGGGTTCTCTCAGATACATTTTTGTTAAAAACGGATCGTAAAAACGGACGTTAACAAAGGAGCGACTGTGTCTGAGAGCAACCCGTCTGTGCTCGAGCTTCGAGGCTCGAGCATTTCTTATTTTACCGGGAAGATGGAGAATTATTTCCGTATTAAGGGCATTCCCTATCGCTTCGAAAGCATGCGTTTTCCTGGCGAGGTCAAACGTAATAAGCAGGTTTTAGGCCTGTCGCAAATGCCCGTTGTTCAGCTGCCCGATGGCCGCTGGATGACAGACACCACTAAAATGATTCAGTGGTTTGAGCGCGAGTATCCGGAGCGTCCGATTTTACCTGACGATCCTGTGCAGGCCTTTGTGTGTTACCTGCTTGAAGATTGGGCGGATGAGTGGTGGTGGCGGCCAGCGATGCATTATCGATGGTACTACCCAGAGGGTGCGCGATTTGCGTCGGGTCATTTGGCTCAAGAAGTGATGGGCGGCCTGCTTCTGCCGCTCTTTATGAAGCGAGCCATGCTGCGTCGGCGTCAGAGAAACGGCTACACCCGTGGTGATGGTATTGGACCCAATGCGGTGCTCGGCATCGAAACAGATGTGACGAACTTATTTTCACAGCTGGAGCGTATTTTCTCGGTACGTCCCTTTTTATTCGGCGATCGGCCGACGCTGGCTGATGTTGGCTTCGCAGGTCCATTTTTCAGGCATTTTGCGCTGGACCCAATTCCTTTGCAGATATTACGCCACACAGCGCCTAAGACGCTGGAGTGGGTCATACGGCTTTGGAACAGCCGACTCGAAAGTGCCGTGGGTGACTTGGTTTCGGGTATTCCTGACGATATTCAAGAACTGTTAAAACACCTGTCGCGGGGCTACTTGCCCTACTTAAACGCAAACGTCACCGCCGTGAAGGCGGGGAAGACACGATTCACGACAACTGTGGATGGGGTGACGTATACAAAGGCACGAACATCTCAATACCGTGTGTGGTGCCTTTCCCAATTACGCGATCGATATCACACCATGAGCTGCGAGGCGCAGACGACGCTTAGCGGTGTGCTGAGATCCACCGGTGTGTGGGACCCGCTCTGGAGCGACGTCGACCTGCCGATGAATGACGGTCAGGACAGTCGCTTGCCTTTTTGGGGTGATCACAAAATGACAATGGTTAACGAGTAATGTCACTCACTGATCGATAAAAGACTACGAATAGTGTCTTCAACGGACACTACGTCAACGTACTTCGCATTGAGATCATACAGATTGGATTTGTGCGCATCGCGGTCCCGGTCTCCGGTCGCTTCCTCTGGAATCACCACTTTGAAGTTGTGCTGAAGGCCGTCAACGGCTGATGCCCTGACGCATCCGCTGGTCGTCAACCCGGTAATAACGAGTGAGTCGATGTTTAAGGCACGCAGGGTACTCGCCAGATCGGTGCCATGAAACGCACTGGCATGAGTCTTCTCGACGATGTGGTCCGAGTCGATTAAGGGGAGTCTTGGATCTATGTCACACCAATGTGACCCTCGAGTCAGTAGATTGAGTGCGGGGACGCGCGCTCTAAATACGCTGGCTTGATTCGCGTTGTCGTAGACTACGGTCGTCAGAAAAACACGGAGACCACGGTCATGAAAGACACGCATAAGCGCACTGGTTGCGCTGACAACGCTATCGGCGTCACTGCCGAGTGGGCACGCGGGATCAGTAAATCCTCGGATAACGTCGACAACGAGCAGCGCCGGCTTTTCACCCAGTCCTTGTGGCTGCCGTTCTAAAGAGCGGTTTTCTTCGATCGCCATAAATCACGTTACTCAAGTCAAAGTGTCATCATGCTACGACCAAGTAAACACTCGCAAGCCGATGCGCAGCATCGACAGTTGATCACAGGAGGCCGCTTTCAGGGTGAATTGCCCGAGTGAGAACATTTATGGACACAGAAAAGCTCGACCCATCACACGTACATCACGTCAATTTACTGGTGCGCGATCTGCAAACAGCAAAACAGCAGTATGCGTCGTTGTTTGACGTCGATTTTATTGACGAAAGTTTACCCTCAAGAGGTGTCATCACCGCACGCTTTCTCGCTGGAGAAACATGGATTGTGCTTGTCCAGCCTGTGGGTGATGGCGCCCCAATGAGGCGACTGCGGGAGAAAGAGGAGGGGCTGTTTTTGTTGTCATTGGGTGTTCAACAAGACGCACACACTTCGCCAAATCTCACCCCAATGCGAACAGGCCTCTCGTCTTGGCAAGTTGCCGATGTCGATCCGAACAGCCTATCCAATGGGCAGTTGCAAGTTACGTTTAGCCAAACTGACTAAGTTCTCGGTATCTTGATTGAATCCACCGGCGCCTCAGGAGGGTACAAACAAGGTACGATCCCACAAGGCAGTGATGCGATG
>JABIZW010000008.1 GCA_018666295.1 Halieaceae bacterium | reverse complement strand
TTACGTTAGACATCCTAATGAGAACGCGCTGCGGGACATCTGGGATCGCGTAGTGGCGACGGCTGATGCAGCGGCAATGGGGACGGGCACCACCATGGATTATGAGGTGATTCACGGCAATTACAGTGTTTTACCGAACGATACATTGGCGCGTGTTATGCACGACAACTTGTCTCGAGTAGGCGGATTTGCGTACAGCGACGCGGATAAAGTATTTGCTAACGAGATCGCTAAGACATTGCCTAAGGGTGCCTACATCGACGGTCGCGCTATTGGCATAAAGCCGTTTGAGGTCGGGCAAAGAAGCAACGGCTCCACCGACGTGGGCGACGTCAGCTGGACCGTTCCTACCGTGGGCATGAGCGCGGCCACATGGGTTCCTGGGACCGGCGCGCATACTTGGCAGGCGGTAGCCGCAGGCAGGACACCGATTGGCCACAAAGGCATGTTAGTGGCGGCCAAGGCAATGGCGCTCACTGCAGTCACGCTCTTTCAGAACCAGTCTATTCTGGTGGAGGCGAACGCAGAGTTTGAGCGACGTCGCGGTGATGACTTTCAATACGAGGCGCTATTGGGAGATCGAGAGCCGCCGCTCAACTACCGCCGCAAGTAACCCAACGCCATTGTCACCCCCTAGCTGCAATGAGTGCTTGAGTGAGCGCTTCAAGGCAGAGGCAAGAACTCGCTGTTGATACGGCAGATGCGCCACGTAGTCCGGTAGCATCTCGTCAAAACTTTTTGAGTTTTCCGCCTGAGATTGAAATCCCTCAAGAAACTGAATCAGCGCGTGGCGCACGCTCCCGCTGAGCTCGGAATGAAAACTGAGCTTCCACGTCATGTCTCGGCTCAGCGTACACTCTGCCACATAATCGCCAGGCTGCCGCGCGCCCCATTCATCAGGTGACACCAAGGACAACTGCCATTCTTGATCAGCTCGATACAAAAAGTAGGTTTGATCAGGCACGACTCTAAATTTGAAGGCGGACGACAATACGAGACTGGAGCACCAGTAATCCAGCAGCGCTTGGTCGGTGGATTTTGCTCGGATTTCGGCAGGGGCTGCAGCTGCAATTTGCTGAAGAACCATGACCAGTCCCTTCCCTTGGGGGTTACCACTGGGGTTGACGCCATCACTCATTGTGCTCTCAACCCTCCAGCTCGGGTTGCGCCGCAATGATCGCGTCTCTCACCCGCTGAGGAATAGGCCTGCTTTTTCGCGTTGTCTTATCGACAAATACGTAGGTAAAGCTCCCACGTGTGGCAATCTCTTGGGTCGTGGTGTTGAGCATTTCAAACTCAATCAAACAACTGCTATTGCCCATCTTAGAAAAGCCGCAAGACACTTCAAGGATGTCCCAGGCCAAACACTCGCCGACAAAGTCGATGTTGCAGTTGACCGTGAACGTGAGGTAGTCACCATCGGGACCTGCGTCCCAACCAATTTGCGCGAGGTACTCCGACACGACCTCATCAGCCAACACCGGATAGCTTCCAAAAAACGTGTGTCCGTTGGCGTCGGTATCAGCAAATCGAACTTTGATTTGACCGGTATAAGCTGCGTTCAAAACTTTTTTCCCTTGTGCTTGTCTGGCTAGCCCCATCGTAGGGCCGAAGTATGGTCGCTATTGCACTGCGATACCACGCTTTAAGGCGATAAAGCAGGACATGATTGGTTCGGCGAAGCCCATGTAAATACCGCAGAGGAACCAAAGTCATCGATATTTAATAGCCGCTATAAAGGTAAAATTGTTGCGTTCGAAGGAAACACTCTTACATCGACCCGACAAACGCCTTATCATTCGCGCCGACTAAAAAGTCGACCGAATTATTTCTGGGGGTATCAATGAACACGAACGTCATCGTCACGGCTTTCGCTATTGCTGTGACAGCAATTATTTGGGTCGGTACAACGACAAATGACGCGTCATGGACGGGCAATCGCAATGTCTGCGTTGGCGAATGTTACGAAGCGTGGAAGTCTGAAAATGGCGGAACCATTGCCGATATTGAACGTGTCAAACAAGAAATGTTAGCTGCCGCGTCACCCGAAGCACTTGGCAAAAGTTATTACGGCCAGTGTATTGCCTGTCACGGCGGTAAAGGCGAAGGCGGCATTGGTCCCATGCTTGCCGGTCAGGCCCAAAGTGATCTTGTCAGTAAGCTTTCCGCCTACCGCGCCGGTGAAGCTCGAGGCGCTCAATCGTCAATGATGTGGCCCGTTGCCAAAGCGATGACTGACGGTGAAATTGGCAACGTCGCGGCATTCCTCACCACGCTGTAACGCGGTCTTTACGAGGTGGCGTCCGCCGCCTCGTATGCTTCTCCATCCAAAAACATCCAGCCCAATGTCAGTGCGATGGCCGGTAGGGTCGCGAGTGCCCACAGGGCAGAAAGCTGCAGCGCGCACCCCACCAAGACGACCGATCTGGCGATCTCTAATCCTTTGAAAACGGTCGATCGCGCGTTACTGAGGAGTGCCGCGTTGGCGATCCCCAGCCAGAGCATCATGCCCCACGCAATCGCCTCGTACCCATGAAGCGCATCAAACTGCTGCGCAACGACGAGTATGGCGGTGATCAATAAAAGGTTCATCGCGCCGCTGAGCTTTCGCGCAACTGTGACCTGCGGATCGAACTTGCTCAATGAATCCTGAGATTCAGTGGGTGCGTCCTTGATGAGATCA
>JABIZW010000263.1 GCA_018666295.1 Halieaceae bacterium | reverse complement strand
GAACGTCCAGCGTAATACCTGGGGCCAGAACCAAACGTCTGCGTTTGGCAGTGTTGCTGACCTCGCCGTTCCTGCCTCGCTTGCTGGCGTTTACAGCGAGTTGGCCGGTGGCGATCAGGTGAATCTCAACTTCTTCATGGCGAACATGGAAGATCTAGCCCAACGTGCTGAGTTCCTCCAAAATTTGTCTGAGAACAACCCAATGCATCTCGCACAAGCCAGCACCGGTGGTGACTGTGGGACGGGATTCTGCCCAAGCTCGACGCCTGATTCTGCAGATAACTTCAGCGAAGATACTAAAGCGGCCTACTTGCAGCTGAACTTTGCAGGTGAGATCATTAATCGTCCGTTTAACGTCCGCGCAGGCGTGCGTTATGAAGAGACCGAAGTGGTATCAAGCACCGCAGCACTGGCCTACGATCGGGTCGAATGGCGCTCTACCAACGAATTTGAAATTATTCGAGCCGAGGGCTCAGTACCCTCATCGTTAGAGGGCGAGTATGACTTTACCCTCCCCTCTTTGGATTTTGATATTGAGTTGACCGACGACCTTGTTCTGCGTGCATCAGCCAGTCAAACACTGGCACGCGCAGGCTATGGCTCGCTGGTGGGTACGCTCAACTTACCCACGATTACGCGTGTCGATCAGGGCATTCCTGGCGAGGCCATCGCGTCTGTCGGTAATCCCGGACTGCTCCCTTATGAGTCTGATAACTTTGATTTGTCGCTTGAGTACTATTACGGAGACGCAAGTTATGTCTCAGCCGGGTACTTCGACAAGAACGTGCGAAACTGGATTGCCGGAGGCGTACTTGAAGACGTTGTTCTGAACGATCAGCTCGCGTCTCCGGGTCTAGGCCCGCTCTACAACGACGCAGCCGCAGCGCTTCAAGCACAAAATGGTGCTTATCCGGGTAACGCAGAAATTCGCGACTACATTTTTGCAAACTTTGCCGACCAGCCTGGCGTTGACGCCGCTAACCAGGTCATTACCGGCATCGTTGGTCGTGATGACGCGGTCCCCTTCAACGTCAACACGCTCACGAACAGTGACCGTGAAGAGAGTATCGACGGCTGGGAGCTGGCGTGGCAGCACAACTTTTGGGATACCGGCCTCGGCTTTATCGCGAACATGACACTGGCTGATGGCTCAGCAGTATTCAATAACCAATCCAACGAAAGTCAGTTCGCATTGGCGGGATTGTCAGACACTCGGAACTTTGTATTGTTCTACGACAAATACGGCCTGCAAGCTCGTGTCGCGTATAACTGGCGCGACGGTTACTACACGGGTGGTGATACCAAACCCGGTTATCAGACCGAGTATGAGCAGTGGGATGGCAACATCACCTACGAAGTATCGGACAGCATGGTCGTGTACGTGGAAGGCATTAACCTGACTAACGAGACGTTCCGATCGCACGGACGCAGTACTTATCAAACCTACGGCGTAGGTCAGATTGGCGCTCGTTACAACGTCGGTTTCCGCTACAAGCTGTAAGTCCAAGATCAAATGCTGCTAGATAAAAACCGCCTCCTGGGCGGTTTTTTGTTTTTGTAAAAACAACAAAGTCTTACACTCGGATACCTGTGTGGTTGAGAACGTGCATTGATGACTGAAGACATCAAAAATATCGTAATCGTAGGCGGCGGGTCCGCCGGATGGCTTGTTGCCAGCATTCTGGCAGCCCGCTTTAAACCGAGTGACCTGGGCATCCGCATAACGCTGGTCGAATCACCTAATGTACCCAGCGTTGGTGTCGGCGAGGGCACGTGGCCTTCAATGCGGACCACGCTCAAGAATATTGGAATATCAGAGTCGGAATTTATCCGCGAGTGTGACGCTTCACTCAAACAAGGAACCTGGTTCAAAGATTGGGTGGCTGTTGGCGACACGCCCTACTACCACCCGTTCTCGCTTCCTGAAGGCTTTGATTCGGTCAATCTGGCCGAGCATTGGCTAGCGGGCGCTGCGGGGGATATATCGTTCGCAGAAGCAGTCACCCCACAGTTTTCTGTCTGCGAAAACGGCAGAGCTCCAAAGCAAATTGGCATTCCAAATTACGCCTACACCGTGAACTACGGGTACCACTTAGACGCCGGCAAGTTTGCAGGGCTTCTCACGCGAAACGCGACGCAACAGTTAGATGTTAAACACATCTCTGCTGATGTGACGGGTGTTTTAGCCGATGACGAGGGGTACATCACTGCAGTGCAGACGGCGCAACAGGGCGAGATCTCGGGCGATCTTTTTATCGACTGTACAGGGTTTCAAAGCCTACTCCTCGGACAACATTACAACGTCCCCCTAACGTCACAGAGACACCACCTGTTCAACAATGCAGCCGTCGCTGTCCAAGTGCCTTACGCTGACGAGAAGGACAGTATCGCGGCAACAACGCGGTCGACCGCGCAGCCCAACGGTTGGGTGTGGGACATTGGCTTGCAGAATCGACGCGGTGTTGGACACGTGTTCTCAACGGATTATCAAAGTCCGAAAGAGACGGAACAAAAGCTCGATGAATATCTTAAATACACGGGTAGGCCCGAGGGTCTTTCAGGACTCTCACCCAGACTGTTAGAATTTGAACCCGGCTACCGAGAGCAGTTCTGGGTCAAGAATTGTCTCGCCATCGGTTTGTCCGCAGGCTTTATTGAGCCCTTAGAAGCGTCCGCACTGGTACTGATCGAGTTGAGCGCCAACGCGCTGGCTGACCGAATGCCACACGACAGAGCCACGATGCAGATTGTTGCGAAACGTTTTAACGCGGAGTTCCTCGGCCGGTGGCGCCAAATCATCGACTTCTTGAAGCTCCACTATGTGTTATCAGCTCGCTCTGACTCGCGTTATTGGCGCGACAACCGACTCGCAAGTTCTATTCCAGATACATTGCGCGAGAATCTCTCTTTGTGGCAAACACAGCCCCCTTGGTACCATGATGACATGCGGCGTGATGACATGTTTCCAGCGGCCAGTTATCAGTACGTTCTTTATGGAATGGGGTTTAAAACGAATAGTGCCTTACACACTCTTAGGAATGATCGCGCCCAAAGAGAGCAAGCGATTCGGCTCTTTTCTGAAACGCGCAAAAAGGCACAACGCTTTGGTCAGCACCTACCACCCAATCGATATTTGATGGACCAAGTGCGCACGCAAGATTTTTCTCCGGTCTAGAGAGGAACTGGTTTGAGTAATATTCAGAAATTAAATAACGTCCAGCATGGCAAGCTCAAGATAAAGCAGGCCTTGAGCGACGGTGATGCTGTGATGTTCTCAGCGGTCTT
>JABIZW010000189.1 GCA_018666295.1 Halieaceae bacterium | reverse complement strand
GATGCGTGACACTGGTTTTCGTGTCAGCGATGATCAGCTTGATCGATTTGCGGCGTGTTATGTGCGGGGGCCAGATAAGCGACTCCTACTCGAGGACGACCCCGAGACGAGCCATTATCGGCACAAGCGCAACTTCTTCTCAGGCGGCGGCGGTCTCGTGGGTACGACGGCCGACTACATGGCATTTTGTGAAATGTTGAGACAGGGCGGCCGCTACCAAGGGACTCAGATTTTGGGTCGGCGAACGCTCGAGTTAATGACCGCTAATCACTTACTGCAAGGGCAGTCCTTGGCAGAAATGGCCCTGGGTGCTTTTTCTGAAACCACCAATGCAGGCGTCGGATTCGGTTTGGGTTTTGCGTCTACCTTGGATGAAGTGGCGTCCTGCACTGTCGGTGCGGGTGACTTTTACTGGGGTGGGCGCGCGTCCACATTGTTCTGGGTTGATCCCGAGGAGGATCTGCAGGTCATCTTTATGACTCAGCTTATACCGTCATCTACATTTAATTTCAGAGGGCAGCTGAAAAACATCGTTTACGGGGCTCTCAAATAAAGGCACAGTGAAGCGGCTGGGAAAGGCACAATTAACGCTCTGGCATCAATAATAACTATGGTTTTTGGAGATCAAATAAAATGGAAGCAGCTCAAATTAACGCCCTCGCCTTATACGTCGGTCTTAATCTATTACTCACCCTTATGCTGGCGGTTAATGTGGTTCGCCATCGGTTTAAAGGTGACTCAGGCGACGAAGTGATGCTCAACAAAGCGGTCCGAGCCCACGGCAATAACATTGAGTACGTTCCGATCACGTTGATAGGTCTTGCCCTCTTGGCAATGACGGGCGCAACTGCACAGACGATCAGTATTTTGGGCGGCACGCTGGTGGTCGCACGTGTATCTCATGCCTACGGTATAACGCGCGCTACGGTGCCCAATCCCTTCGGCTACGTTGGCAACATTGGCACGTGGCTGATCATGCTCTGCATCGCGGTTTCACTGATTATGTCGGCTGTCTCTGCCTAGGGCGTCGTGTGGTGGTAAAAAAGGGGCCTGGCCCCTTTTTTTGTGGGTCACGTTTGCAGCGAGCGCTTTTCCAGTCCTTGGACATCGAAATTTTAATACTGAAATGCCGTCTTCACGTTGAGTGGGTCGCGTAGCACGATAAAAGCTGATTTTCATTAATGCGCAACGAGGTCCCAGGTTTCATACTTCTTTTTCCTTTTTTAATTTCGGATGGACCTGTGCGACAGAGACTCCTTTTAATCGTGACGGCCGTGCTGATCAGCTTCACTCAGTGGGGCTGTAGTCCCGAGCAGACGATCAAGACCAGTCCGGCAGCCGCCGATATTTTTGGAGACCCTCAGTACCACGCGGTGTCATTTGGTGGCTACCGAGGATTGAGTCGTGACGACGGTCCAACCGTTGAGCAGCTCATGGATGATGTGAGAATTTTAGACGCCATGGGTGTCAAATTACTCCGCACCTACAACACGTCGCAATTTCCACAAGTAGAGCGGCTCCTTGCAGCGATAAGCCGCGTTAAGCAAGCCGATCCTGATTTTGAAATGTACGTTATGTTGGGCGCCTGGATAGACTCAAAAAACGCTTGGACAGAAGCTGTTTGGGATGCGAGTAATAATGCGTGGGTCGAGGGCACCGGGCCTGATCATACGCAAGGCGATGTGGCCAATAACACGCGTGAAATCGAGGCCGCGGTTCGATTGAGTAATCAGTACCCTCATATCGTCAAGGCGATAGCGGTGGGTAATGAAGCCATGGTTCAGTGGGCGGTCAGTTACTTCGTCTATCCGAAAACTATTCTTAAGTGGGTGAACTACTTACAGGACGCGAAGACCAAGGGCGAACTGAGCGAAGATGTGTGGATTACGAGTTCTGACAACTATGAATCCTGGGGGGGTGGCAATCCGATCTACCATACGCCTGAACTCACGCAGCTCATGCAGGCCGTTGACTTCGTTTCGGTGCACACCTACCCCTTTCACGACTCTTTTTATAATCCATCGTTTTGGGGTGTAGAGCCTGACGAGGAGGCGCTGAGCTTTGAATCGATGACGGATGCAAGCATGCGTCGAACAATCGATTACGCCAAGAAGCAGTATCAAGCGGTCATTGATTATATGGCGCTGGTCGGTGTGCGAAAGCCAGTCCACATTGGTGAAACCGGGTGGGCGAGCTACGACGAGTCGGCCTACGGTGCGAATGGATCCAAAGCTGCCGACGAGTACAAGCAGAAAGTGTTCCATGACCTGCTTCGTGAGTGGACCGATGCCGCTGGAATTTCACTGTTTTATTTTGAGGCGTTTGACGAACAGTGGAAAAAAGCGGACAGCCCGGGGGACTCTGAAAACCATTTTGGACTGGTCTCGCTGAGTAATGAAGTAAAGCACACCTTATGGGATGCGTTTGATGCTGGTGCATTTGACGGAATGACTCGAAATGGTGCGCCTCTGCGCAAGAGCTATGGTGGCGATCGCACTGAATTACTGGCCGCTGCCATGGTGCCGCCGTTTCGGAGTCAAATGGCTGTTCGACGAATCGACACGGTCAATACCGCTCGTCAGGTGGGGGAGCCTGTCACCGATCAACAATTCGTCATCGTTCATAATACGTTGACCGCGGACGACCCAGGAAACACGTATCCCAGTGCGCCGTTGAAGCTGACGCCGTGGGAAGGAACGACAGCGATTGAACTACTGTCGGGTGGTGAGGTTCGCGTGGAGACTCGAGCGGGCGACTGGTGGGGGGCAGGTCTGGAGGTGGACGCTGACGTCGGCGAAAATCTGTCTCGATTTAAGAACGGCCACATGCATTTTGAGATTCGCGGCAGTAGCGATGTGAACTTCAGTTTTGGGTTTCAAACGGGCAGCTTTTTGCGGGGTGACCAGGTCAATAACTTTGTCAGTTTTGGCCCGGGTACTGACAATTTGGTGGGTGAGGAGTGGCGCGCCGTTACCTTGCCAATCTCTGAGCTTGATGGTGGTGCGGACCTATCGGACGTTACAAATGTGGTTGCTTTTTTGAGTCGCGCTAAGGCGCCTGATCGCACCCTATACCTCAGAAATAT
>JABIZW010000009.1 GCA_018666295.1 Halieaceae bacterium | reverse complement strand
TCATTGGCATCAACTTCGATAATGTCGCTGGCTTTAATACGTGAAAAATGGCGCTGGTTGGGGTTGATTAAGAACCGTGTGCCGTCCGCATTGAGCGCGAGCGAGAAGTGGTTAGCCACCGCCTCGTGAAAGTTAAGCCGTGCCGCCCACCGAAAGGCGGCGGCAAGCGCTATTTTCTCTTGACCTAGATCCAGCATCATCGCCTCGCTCAGTTCTTGTTTTTGCTCGACACAGGAACGATATCACCCTATGCGGGAGTATCGTCAATGCACGAGCCGTCATACAGTAGGCGGATATTGAAGCTCTCGCAGCAACCAAGAACGACAAGCGGCTCAAAGTCATCCAAAGCGACTTTAAGCGCATAAAACCTCTAGACAACCTCTGCCTTACTGGACTCGTTCGATGAAAGCACTCGTAAAAAAATACGCCGAAGAAGGTTTGTGGCTTGAAGATGTCCCGATCCCAGAAATTGCGGGGAACGAGGTGCTCATCAAGATCCATAAAACCGCAATATGCGGCACTGATGTGCATATCTATAACTGGGACCAATGGGCTCAAAAAACGATTCCCATCCCAATGATCAGCGGCCATGAATACGCGGGGGAAATTGTTGAAATCGGTGCCAATGTCACGGGGCTTGCCATTGGCGACATCGTCTCAGGCGAGGGTCACATTGTCTGTGGGCGTTGCCGTAACTGCCTGGCAGGACGACTGCATCTCTGCCCCAACACACAAGGTGTGGGCGTCAATCGAGACGGTGCGTTTGCAGAATATTTGGCAATACCCGCAACCAATGTGTTTAAGCCCAACGTTTATATTCCAACCGATTTGCTCGCCATTTTTGACCCTTACGGTAATGCCGTTCACACCGCTCTGTCGTTTAATATGGTTGGTGAAGACGTCATTATTACGGGCGCGGGTCCTATTGGCATTATGGCCGCGATGGTCGCCGGGCACTGTGGAGCGCGCAACGTCATACTCACCGACGTCAACGAATACCGGCTGGATCTTGCGAAACGGATCGTACCCAAGGTGCAGCCCATCAACGTGGCTAAACAACAGATCACGCGCGAGTTTATGGCAAGTCTTGGAATTCTTGAGGGCTTCGATGTCTGCCTTGAGATGTCCGGATCGCCGGTCGCGTTTAAAGACGTACTCAATAAAATGATTAACGGCGGCAGTATCGCCATGCTGGGGCTGATGCCCGACGATACCGGGATCGCTTGGACCGACGTCGTCTTTAAAGGCCTTAATATTAAAGGTATCTATGGCCGCGAAATGTATGAGACCTGGTACAAAATGGTCATGATGATTCAGTCCGGTCTCCCCGTAGAGCGCATCATTACCCACCGACTCCACTACACCGAATTTCAGGAGGGCTTTGACATTATGCGCTCGGGACAATCGGGTAAAATAATTCTCGACTGGAAGGACTGACATGAGCTATCACGCGACGAAAGCAAGCTTTGCCAATGAAATCGTGGGTATAAAAGAGGCCGGACTTTGGAAAACCGAACGCGTCATTACGTCTGATCAGAAAAGCGACATTACCCTCGCTGACGGCTCAAACGTTATTAACATGTGTGCGAACAACTACCTGGGCCTGGCCAACCACCCAGCGGTCAAGAAGGCGGCGAGCGACAGTCTCGACACCTGGGGTTTTGGTCTCGCATCCGTTCGCTTTATTTGTGGCACACAAGGCATTCATAAAACCCTCGAGAACCGCGTATCAGGATTTCTGGGGATGGAAGACACCATCCTCTACGCCGCTTGTTTCGATGCAAACACAGGCCTGTTCGAAACCATTTTAGGCCCAGAAGATGCTGTGATCTCCGATGAGCTCAACCACGCATCGATCATCGACGGTGTGCGACTGTGCAAGGCCGCGCGTTACCGCTACCGCAACAACGACATGGCCGATCTGGAAGCTCAATTAATCGCGGCGAAGGAACGCGGTGCGCGGCGAATTTTGATCACCACAGACGGTGTTTTCTCCATGGACGGCACCATTGCGCAACTCGACAAGATTTGTGATCTGGCGGACCAATACGATGCCATGGTTCACCACGACGACTGCCACGCAACGGGCTTCATGGGCGCAACGGGCCGCGGCGTCCACGAGTATTGTGGGGTCATGGATCGCGTCGATATTATTACCGGCACATTTGGTAAGGCCTTAGGCGGCGGCTCCGGCGGTTTTACCTCAGCACGG
>JABIZW010000156.1 GCA_018666295.1 Halieaceae bacterium | reverse complement strand
GAAATTAAGCCCGAGTCACTGACGCTCAAGGTGAGGTCAGAGGGTAATGTTCAGCCACGGGTGGAGACGAATCTTGTGGCTCAAGTCGCGGGTGAAGTCCTCTGGGTTGCACCTAGCCTCGTCAGTGGTGGCGAATTTTCCAACGACGATACGCTGATTACCCTCGACCCCCGAGACTATGAGATTGCGTTGGCACGAGCACGTGCAAATCTCGCCCGGGCTCATGCCGAACTCGATTTTGCAAAAGAAGAACAAGGCCGAGTGCGCGCACTTTATGCCCAAGAGCTGACAAGTATCGCGCAAGTCCAGGTCGCAGAACGTGCTTTTTTAGTGGCAAGGTCAGTAAAAGACGACGCAGACGCAGCCGTCTCTCGCGCTCAAGTCGATCTCGAAAGAACTGTCTTACAGGCGCCGTTTAATGGTCGAGTTCGTCGTGAGACCGTCGATGCCGGTCAGTTTCTTCAAAAAGGTGCATTGATCGCTACGCTTTATGACACGCAGCGACTCGAAGTCCGTCTGCCGCTAGCCGACGCACAGCTGGCATACCTCGATACCGGATTTGCCAACACCGGTATTGCATCAGCCGATCCTATACCGGTCACACTGACGGCTAACTTCGGCGGCCGACAACAGTCTTGGACCGCTCAATTGAAGCGGAGTGAGGGCGATATTTCGACGGCAAGTCGTTTTCTTTATGTCATTGCCGAGGTCTCGCAAAGCACTAACGAGAACGGCGTGCGGCTGCCCGTAGGACTGTTTGTTAACGCAACGATCCAAGGACGTACCGTGGATAACCTCGTTTCTATTCCTCGAACCGCGCTCAGATCGGGAAACAGCGTGATGGTGATCGATGAAAATAATCGCCTGCAGTTTCGTGAAGTTCAGATTTTCAGGCTTTCTGAGACGCATGCCCTGATATCGGGGGGTCTCAACACTGGCGAGAAAATCAGCATCTCTGCGCTGCAATTCGTTGTCGAGGGCATGCCCGTGCAAGTCATACAATGAGGCTCGTCATTCGTGCCTAAACTCATCGCATGGTTCGTCGACAACCCGATCGCTGCGAATTTACTCATGTTTATTCTTATTGCGTCTGGCCTCTTGGCGCTTAAAGACGTGCGTAAGGAAGAATTTCCCAATGTGGAGGCGCCAGTAGTCACCGTGACTGTGCCTTACTTGGGTGCGGCGCCTGCCGAAGTCGAAACCGGTGTTTGTGTCCGTATTGAAGAGTCCGTAGACGGCATTGAGAATATTGTTAAAGTCAAAACGACGGCCGCAGAAGGTCGGTGCAGTGTCGCCATTGAGCTCGATATGGATGCGGATAAGGCCAAAGCACTCGACGACATAAAAGCGCAAGTTAACGCCATCTCCACCTTTCCATCGAATACAGAAAGGCCCATCGTTTCGCAGGTGACTATGCGCTCAATGGTCACCCAAATTGCCGTTCATGGCGACACCGATGAGCGATCGTTAAAAAACATTACCGAATCGATCCGTGCAGACCTTTTGGAACTGCCCGAAGTCAGCCTTATCGAAACGCTCTATGAGCGAG
Organism: Halieaceae bacterium; assembly: GCA_018666295.1. Taxonomy (GTDB): domain Bacteria; phylum Pseudomonadota; class Gammaproteobacteria; order Pseudomonadales; family Halieaceae; genus Luminiphilus. The sequence continues at coordinate 1,621 of JABIZW010000156.1, read as the reverse complement.
CGGATGAAATCTCGGTGGAAATCTCCGAGGAAATGCTAAGGCGTCATCAACTGACACTCGCGGAGGTCGCACAAGCCATCCGTTCGTCGAGCGTCGATATTCCAGGAGGGTCGGTAAAGGCCGAGGCAGGAGAGATACGACTTCGGAGCACTGGGCAACGCTACAGTGGTCAGGAACTCGAGGACATCGTCGTTGCTCGAGAATCCGGAGGGGCGCGGCTCCTGCTCAGAGATATTGCGAATATTGTTGACGGTTTCGAGGACGTTGATCAGTACGCCGAGTTCAATGGCGAACAGGCCATGATGATTCAGATTTTTCGCATCGGCAGTGACGACACAATCAAAATTTCTGATGCGGTAATGTCCTACGTCGCGATAAAGGAAAAAGAGCTCCCAGAAGGCATTCACTTTACCGTATGGAATAACGAAGCTGACGAGTTGATCGGTCGACTGGGCACGATGATCAACAATGCGCTGGGCGGTCTCCTCCTTGTCATTATCAGTCTTTCGCTTTTCCTGCGCGTTCGCCTTGCCCTCTGGGTCAGCGCCGGGATACCGGTCGCGATTTTTGGTGCCATCGCATTCTTCCCTGCAAGCGACCTGAGCATCAGCACCCTCTCACTGATGGGGCTCTTGCTGTCATTGGGCGTTGTGGTCGATGACGCCATCGTCGTCGGTGAACGTATCTACACCAAGGAACAAGAGGGTCTAGACGCCCGCTCAGCAGCGATCGTTGGCACCAGCGAAGTCGCTGTACCGGTTTTCTTCGGAGTCCTCACAACCATTGCAGCCTTCATGCCCTTGTTAAGTGTCGACAGTAACCTAGGGCAGTTCTTTATATCCATTGGTGGCACCGTCGTACTCTGTCTCATTTTTAGTATTGTAGAGTCACAGCTGATTCTCCCCTCACACCTAGCCCACCGCAGTCAAAAGCGCAGGCAATCGGGTTTTGGGCAACGATGGGAAGCGTTCCAAGATAAAATTGCAGGGTCACTCGAGTATTTTGCCACGCACCATTACAGGCGCTGGATTGAGTGGGGGGTTGATCGTCGTTATACAACCCTCTCGGTTGCAGTAGCCATCATGATTATCATGGCTGGAACAATCGCCAGTGGACGAATCGTATTCCAGTTTTTTCCAGCGGTGTCAGGTAACAATGTCGTCGCTCGTGTTGTGATGCCTGAAGGTTACCCGTTGGCCGGCACACAAGCGGTCGTCGAGCAGATTCAAGCCTCAGCTCAAGAAACCCGGCGCATTGTCGATGCGGCGCGCAGTGACGGTAGCTCCGCCTTCAAAAACGAGCTTTCATCAGTCGGCGTGAGTATTACTCAAGGTGCGCTGGTCATGATTGGCGAGACCGGCTCTCACGTGGCAGAGGTTTCATTAAACCTTGTGCCCTATCGAGAGCGTGGCGGTATGACACCGCTCGAAGTCGTTAATTTATGGCGCGATCTGACACCTCAGCTACCCGATGTTATTGAACTGAGTTTCTCTGCGAATGCCGTCTCGCTAGGTGCAGATATTGATCTTGAACTGCGCGGTCGAGACATCGAACAATTGGGCCAAGCCGCCTCGATACTGACCGATATTCTCGCGGGGTATGACGGCATCTATGACTTGAG
>JABIZW010000076.1 GCA_018666295.1 Halieaceae bacterium | reverse complement strand
TGCACGGCGAGGGCGGTATTCTTATGGGCGCGCCACTTTGTGGGAATATTCTTATTATTGATGATGTCATAACAGCAGGTACTGCAATTCGTCAGTCGGTTGCGCTTATTAAGGATCAGGGTGCAACGCCGTTCGGTGTTGTGATTGGACTTGATCGATGCGAGCGAGGTGCGGGAGAAGCATCGGCGGTTGAAGAAGTGGAGCAGTCGATGGGACTTAAGGTTGCCAGCGTCATTACGATGCACGACATTATTGATTGGCTTGCGGGGCAAACTGAGATGTCAGACAGCCTTAATCAGATGCGTGATTATCGCGAGGAATACGGTGTTTAAAGGTCTTTGCCTAAAATTGGCAGCGCTACTGCTCACGATTCAAGCTAGTGCGGATAATTTGTACCGTTACAAAAATGACGTGGGTGGCACCGTGGTCGATTGGCAGGTGCCGGCCGAGTTTGCAGGTCGAGTTTATGAAGCACTCAGCTGGCAAGGCGAGGCTCTAAAGGTTGTGGCCTTGAAACTTTGAGGGCTGAAATTGAGAGTCGGCGTACAGCTGCGGCGGATTGCGAAGCTCAGGGCGTCGGGGACACAAAAGAAGTTAATTATGTTCGAGACCGATTTGCAAAGCTTCAAGACGTTGTTTTGTTGTGATGATCTCTAGCTCGTGATTAAAGAGCGACTGTATTTGACTATGACGTCGAGGGAACTGGTACGCTGAGCCCTGATGTGGCGATTGACCATTGATCATCCCACGCTCGCGTTGGCAATACGCCGAAATCTGATCGAACGAATTGCGCAATTCGACCTTCCACCAAGGCGAGCAGGAGGTTTGCTGACGTGTTCACTGGAATAGCCGTTCGCCAGCCCTCTTCAACCTCGGCCATCCTTAAGCACTGTCGAAGTTGTGTTTCGATACGGTCATAGACCTGTGCAACTCGCCCTCTTAGACGCTCATGCTCTCCGGTGAGCGCATCACCGCTTAAGATTCGTGTGATACCTGGATTGCGCTCGCAAAAAACAAGAAACAGTGTCAAGATTTTTTTGCATCGTGTGAGCTGATTGGACTCTTCGTTCAGAATTTGTGTAATCCGACTAAATAACGTCTCTTCAACAAAGTCGATCAGTGACTCAAACATTCGCGTTTTTGACGGAAAATGGCGATAGAGTGCCGCTTCTGACACACCCAAATTAGCTGCCAGTTTTGCAGTGGTGATTTTGCTACCTGGGCTTGCCTCAAGCATTTGTGCGAGCGTTTGTAAGATTTGATCTTTTCGGTCGCTTCGTCTTTGTGACATGGGTTCCACCGAGTTGGGTGATTAACGATCGTGACTAATGGTTCACGGTACTCATGCTCTGGTTCGTGATCAAGGTGCCGATCCCCTCATCGCTGAAGATTTCGAGCAATGTGGCATGAGGAACTCGGCCGTCGATGATGTGCGCGCTTGCCACGCCTGCCTTGACCGCGTCCATGGCGCACTGAACTTTTGGCAGCATACCACCCGTAATGACCGCTTGATCGATCAGTTCATCCACACGCTGTGTCGATAAGCCGGTCAACGTTTGACCGTCTGCATCTAAAAGCCCTGTTACATTAGTGAGCAGTATGAGTTTCTCGGCACTTAAGACCTCGGCGAGCTTTCCCGCAACCAGATCCGCGTTGATGTTGTAGGTATTTCCATCAACACTACCCGCAACAGGGGCAATGACAGGGATATAGTCGCTTTCACCGAGCATGGTTAAGATATCGGTATCAATGCTCTCCACCTCCCCAACGAGGCCGATGTCTTCAGAGCCCGTCACACGATGGTTACTTGAGAGCGCTCTTGCTCTGATAAGTTCGCCGTCTTTTCCAGTGATTCCCACGGCGCGCCCACCATTTCTGTGAATGCTATCGACAATCTCTTTATTGACAGAGGCGCCAAGAACCATTTCAACAACATCCACGGTCTCTTCATTAGTGACGCGCATTCCGCCGACGAATCGAGACTCAATCCCAAGACGATCTAATAGTTTTCCAATTTGAGGACCCCCGCCGTGAACAACGACGGGGTTCATGCCGACAAGTTTCATTAATACAACATCGCGAGCAAAGCTCTCATGAAGTTCGGGGTCTGTCATGGCGTTACCCCCGAACTTAATGACCACGGTTTTTCGAGTAAACCGTTGGATATACGGTAAAGACTCTGTGAGTACTCGTGCAAATTGCTCTGCGTCTGATCGATTAAGAGACATGCTGTCCTCTGTTGGTTTTTACCCATGCTGCAGCAATTTACGGAATCGGCAGCCTTAATTCTGTGCTCGTCGCTGTCAAGATGTGGATCGGTAGGTGCTGCAGTCGAATACGGCAGTTTAATCCTACATTATTGTCGTCGAAACGCAGCTGCGGACTTTTATCTGTACTCAGAGTTTAGAGGTAAGCGCAGCCGTTCGATAGATCATTCTGCTTGTTGCGTGTGATCCTCACTTAATCCAGGTGGCGACTTAGCTCTCCAATAATGGCCTCGGCAAGAATGCGTTTAGTTGATATTGGCATTTCAATATTGCCGTTTTGTCCAATGAGGACACCCGCATTACGATCGCTGTCGAATCCGATTGAGGCGTCGCTCACATCGTTGGCAAAAATATAGTCTAAAGACTTTTTCTCAAGCTTTTGGCGCGCGTACTCCCTCACATCTTCTGTTTCTGCGGCGAAACCCATCACGAGCGACGGCCGTGAAGCGCTGTTAGCTATGGTGGCAATAATATCCGGATTTGGTACTAAGCGAAGATCCATTTCTGCGACACCGTTGCGCTTAATTTTTTGCGACGCGACGGACTCAGGCTTAAAGTCGACAACAGCAGCGGCGCCAATGAATATATCGGCAGATGCTGCAGCGAGAAGGCTTGCGTCGTGCATTTCTTGGGTGGTCTCAACGGCAATAACGTGAACGCCATCGACAGCTGAACAGTTCACCGGACCTGAAATTAAGGTGGTTTTAGCCCCGGCGTTGACGCAGGCCTCGGCAAGTGCATAGCCCATTTTTCCAGAGCTCCGATTGCTGATATAGCGCACGGGACAGATCGGTTCGCGAGTGGGTCCGGCAGTGATGACCACATGGCGGCCTGCTAGAAGGCCGGTGCCGAGTGTCTCGGTAATGGCCTCAACGATTAGCGCAGGTTCGAGCAATCGACCCGCACCCACATCGCCACACGCCTGGCTACCTGAACTGGGTCCCAGGACGGTCGCACCTCGGTCACTTAGCACTTTAATATTGTCTTGGGTCGCCTCTTTTGCCCACATTTCTTGGTTCATTGCAGGTGCAATGAATAATGGCGCAGGCGTCGCAAGAACACACGCCCCGAGAAGGTCATTTGCTCTACCCTGAACAAGCCTGGCGATCGAGTCGGCACTTGCCGGTGCAATGAGCATGACGTCTGCCCAGCGTGCAAGTTCAATATGACCCATTGCCGCTTCCGCATCCGTGTCTAGAAGGTCCATATGCACGTCATGGCCTGATAGGGCTTGCATCGTAAGTGGCGTAATAAATCCGCAGGCACCCTCGGTCATCACGACCCGCACGTTTGCGCCTTCGCGAATCAGATCGCGGGTGAGCTCAGCGGCCTTATAGGCCGCGATACTACCGGTAATGCCGAGGATGAAATTACGATTTAAAAGACGTGCCATTTTTAAGTTTGAGCGCTCAGAGTACGTGCCAAAGGTAGCATTCAGTCGCCGGGAATCATACTGTTGTTGCAGGAGCGACGTTGGGTATAGAAAACCAGGTTGTTAATTCTCAAGAAAGCTTTAGAAGCTAGGCGGCACGTGAGGATGTGAAAAAACAAGGAGCAGTGAACGGCCATGGAGCGTCTCGGCACGATCACTCGATTGTAGGCGTATTAGCCACAGTTATGAACGTTTCCTCATTTGCGATTTGGCAGGTTCTGGCGGCTCACACGGACCGACTGAGTCTAGCAACGATTGTTCGCCGCATTTTTGATCAAGAAATTAACCACCCTATGATTGACACCGCCGCACGCCTAAGACTGCGCGCGTCACTGCAGTTACAGACGTTGGTGAGCCGACAGGAACTTTCCGAGACGTCGCGGGTCTTGGGAACAGAGGCTTACGAAGGTTATGTGATCGATGCGCTGTCGGGCTTGTCGCAAGAGCACTTTTTGGCGTTGTTCCTTGACGCTCGAAACCGATTAATTACCAGCGAAGTGCTATTTTACGGCAGTGTCGACACTGCACCCGTTTATACGCGTGTCGTTGCGTTACGTGCGCTTGTCCATCATGCGGTCTCCGTCGTCGTAGCGCACAACCATCCGTCA
>JABIZW010000010.1 GCA_018666295.1 Halieaceae bacterium | reverse complement strand
TGGAACCATGGTGGCAATTGTGGGTACGTTAGCCTCGTGCCATACGAAATGAGTAGAAATTATGCTGACGCCCGCCTTTTCTAACTCACGCGCTAATTGTGCAATCTCATCCCAACTCATGCCGCCTTGCAGCATATCCATGGCCGCAATGCGAAACACCACGATGAAGTCATCACCGACGGCCGCGCGGATTCGACGCACCACTTCCAGCGGGAAACGCATACGATTTTCATAGCTACCCCCCCACTCGTCGGTGCGCTGATTGGTCTTCTCAACAAGAAACGTCGACAGCAAGTCCCCCGCCGAGCCAATAATCTCAAGACCGTCGTAACCCGCTTGCTTGGCGAGCACCGCGCAATGCGCGTGATCTGCGATTTGCTTTTCGAGACTCTGCGCATCGAGTTCGTTAGGGGTGAGCTTACTGATACGAGAGCGAACTTTCGACGGTGCGACTAAGTTGGGGTTATGTGCAAGCGGCCCCATATGCAGAATCTGCATAATGATCTTTACGTCAGGGTCCGCCCCATGAACCGCCTGAGTCACTAACTTGTGTCCGTCAGCCTCGCGTTGGGTGTTCAGTTTTGATGCCGCGAAAATAGGATTTCCATTCTCGTCGTAAACAGCAACACCACCTTCCTCGTTAGGAGAAATTCCACCGGTAATAATCATTCCTATGCCACCCACGGCGCGCTCTGCGTAAAAGGCAGCCATGCGCTCGAAGCCGTCCGGCATCTCTTCAAGACCCGTATGCATTGAACCCATAATTGAGCGATTTTTAAGGGTGGTAAAACCCAGGTCCAAGGGCTCAAATAGTCTAGGATAGTCAGTGGTTGTATCAATTAGCTCGGCAGTACTCACAGCAACATCTCCTCAATTTAAGCGCTCCAGAGTATCAGGATCTGAGCACTTGCATAGTCGCGAGCGGCGTGCAAACTAAGACAAAAGCGTAAGAGACCCATTAATGGATGTACTCAAAAGTAATCGTCCGCTCATTGTCTATCTCGATGTGAAAAGTCCCTATGCATTTGTGTCCGTAAAACCCACATTGACCTTAGAGCGAGAATTAGGCCTTCAATTTGATTGGCGGCCCTATACGCTCGATATTCCGAGTTACCTGGGTTCGGCTCGCAAAGAAAAGGGCGAAGTCGTTGAATCGAGTGGCCGTAGCCCCAAAATTTGGAACGCCATTCGCTACGCCTACATGGATGCACGCCGATATGCCGAACTGCAAGGCTATACGCTCAAAGGCACTGAGAAAATCTGGAACTCCAGTTTGGCCAATATGGGGATTCTGTTTGTGAACCTCCACTTCCGAGATCGGATACCTGCTTACCTCGAGGCTGTTTTCCCGCCGTTTTGGCGCAGAGAACTCGACATAGAGGACATTAACGTCATCAAAGACTGCTTGAGGACAGCCGGAGTTGATAGCTCAGACTTTCAAACGTTTGTGAGCCGCGCGGGCAAACAAATGCACGATCATATTCTCGACCATCGTTTCGAAGCTGGAATATATGGTGTCCCCACCTACGTTTTGGGTAACGACGTCTTTTTCGGACGCGAGCATTTGCCGTATATACGATGGGTGTTGTCGGGGAAGCAAGGGCAAGCCCCCGATATTGCCAATGAGGTGTTTGAGTGATTATTGCCTACATCGACTTCAAATCACTGGACTGTTACTTAGCACTAGACCCCCTGGTTGCGCTTGCTCAAGACTGCAATGTGACCATCGACTGGCGGCCCTTTGTGAGCCGAGAACGCGCACTTCCGACACAAGTGGACGATGAGGATGTGACGCACACCCACCACCGAACGCGAGCGGAGTCCGAGCTTAAACTTCAGGCTCATTACACCGGTCTGCGCGGGCTCGATGTCACGCCCCAACGTTGCCACGTCGATACAGATCAAGCGCTGGCAAGGCTAAGCCGTATTAAAGGGGATCAAACCGAATTTGTCGTGCGCTGCTTTGATGCCCACTGGCGAGCACAGCAGGACATCAATAACGCCGAATGGCTCGATAAAACAGTCGCTGACTGTGGTTTGAGCCTGCGCGAGTCCTCACCGGACCTTGATGTCTTGCAGACTGAGGCGGAAGAAGCGGGTTTATTTGACGCGCCCACCTGCGTCATTGACGGACAACTCTTTATGGGCCGTGCACACCTGCCCCTAATGCGTAGACTCCTTGAAGCGGGTCCACGCACAACTGATTAGCCGCGACTACTCTAAAAACGTTGAAATTTGTTCCAACGACTTTTTAATAGTCGCTGCTCTCGGGACCTGCGCTCCCTGCGCAGGGTGCCCCACAACCAGTAACATCGTGGCTCTCTCGTTCGCAGGACGACCTAATATTTTGCTCAGAAACTTCATGGGATTCGGAGTGTGCGTCAATGTTGCTAAGCCCACATTGTGCAAGGCTGTGATTAAAAGGCCCGTCGCAATGCCGACCGACTCAGGCACGTAGTAGTTTTTCTGCTTGGCACCCGACGGGTCAAGACTGTAACGCTCAGCAAAGACTGCAATGAGCCAAGGCGCTGTCTCTAAAAATGGCTTTTGCGCGTCGGTGCCAAGTCCTTGTAAGTCCTCTAGCCATTGCTCACCGGCTTTCCCATGGTAGAACGCCCGCTCCTCAGCTTCTGCTGCCAGACGAATTTGATGTTTAATTTTCGGGTCACTCACGCAGGCAAAGTGCCAAGGCTGGTGATTAGCGCCAGAGGGTGCGGAGCCTGCCGTGAGAATACAGGCTTCGATAATATCTCGTGAAATGGACTCACTCGAAAAGTGTCGAACCGTCCGACGACGCGAGACATGCTCATAGTGTTGTGTTGCACAACGCAGCATTTCCTCAGGATCTAATGGGTCAGGGGGAGACAGAGGAATGGGGTCGTAGTCGTATTTCATGATTGGCGAGTGTCAGTGATCGGCGTATTCACTCTAACACTCCAAATCGACTACCGAGCACCTTCACGCCCGCGAAAAACTTGAAATTGAGCATGGCCCGTACCATGCTTCTTCTACTTTCGTAGAATCTGGGTAAGCCAATGTCCACACCTGTTACTTGGCGTATTAGTGATGTCCTAAAAACCGCAAAGGATAAACAGATCGGTTTTAAGGCCAGTTATTTCATGGCGTTCGTTGCTTACATGGCAATATCGATCGTGGTGGAACTTGCCCGTGACGCGCTGTTTGGCGCTTCGGCTGATGGTGCTGTGACAGCCGTTGTAGCAGAAGCCGTCATAGGACTGCTTATGATGCCGCTTGGCGTGGGTCTCGGCCTCCTCGGCATACGACGTGCTTCCGGCCGTGAGACGCCGGTCAGCACGCTTTGGGAGCCCTACACAATGGCTATCCCGTTACTAATCATGTTCATCTTAATGGGGGCGCTGATTGTCGGGGGCTTGGTACTGCTGATACTGCCTGGAATCTACTTGGCAATCGCCTACTCATTTGCACCCTACCTCATTATTGAAAAAGGCATGGGCGTTTGGGAGTCACTAGAAACATCGCGCAAGGCCATCACACAGTATTGGTGGCGCTACTTCGGTTTAATGCTCGTAAGCAGCCTACTCATCATCGCTGGAATCATCCCACTGTTTATTGGGCTGATCTGGGTGTTGCCCATCGTTACCATTGCGGCCGGTGAAGTCTTTGTTGAGACCTTTAGTGAGCCAACGACAAAGGACATCGAAGGGTCTCAAGAGGCGTCTGGGGCCGACTGAGGAGGACGGCCTCGGTTATCAACCAATGTGGCCTGAAACTCGAGAAGAGGCGCGAATACCTTATGAACTGAGTCGTGCCACTCTGTGGCGCGATTTGGGTGATCAACCCGGCACCTCTGCCAGAGGCGCGACGTCTTTAAAATCGCTTAACCCAGCGACTTTGACTGATACGTCAGTGCGATTTTTTGAATGGCGATCATGTACGCGGCCAGTCGAAGGTCTTCAACGCGCTCATCCTCATGCCACTTTTCCCTCATCGCCTGTAGCGCTTCGCGCATGGTGTCGTCCAAACCCGACCGCACTAACTCAAGCTCGTCCGCTCCTTTGACATAATTGGCCTTAAAGCTGTCAGTGGGAGACCACTTATCTACGCCGATCAGCCCGCTCAAGCGTTCAAGTTCCGATAGCATGAGGGTCTGCGTTGTCTCCTGCGCTCGACGCTCCATCCGCCCAAAACGGATGTGAGATAGGTTTTTCACCCACTCGAAATAAGAGACGGTTACACCACCTGCATTGGCATATAGGTCAGGGATAACCACGACACCGCGCTGTCGTAATATGTCATCAGCCGCCGCGGTAATCGGGCCATTTGCCGCCTCAATGATTAACTTTGCTTTAATGCTCGCCGCATTCTTATGATGAATAACACCCTCTAAGGCCGCTGGAATCAGCAAGTCACAGTCGGACTCTAAGACCGATGCACCGTCTGACAAAAATGTCGCATCTGGATATCCTTTGATACTCCCCGAGGCCTCGATCCACGCCTTTACCGCCAGCACGTCCAATCCCGCTTCGCTGACAATGGCACCGTCTCGCTCGATTATCCCCGTTATGACTGCACCATCTTCCAGTGATAAAAACTGCGCTGCGTGAAAACCCACATTGCCAAGTCCCTGAACAATCACCCGTTTGCCTTCAAGGCTGCCGGATAAGGACGCTCGCTTAACATCCAAGGGCTCTCGAAAGAACTCCCGTAGCGCGAACTGAATACCCCGTCCCGTTGCCTCGACTCTGCCGGCAATACCCGATTTATAAACGGGCTTACCCGTCACACAGGCCAATGCGTCCATCTCCGTTGGGTGTAATCGCTGATACTCATCCGCGATCCAGGCCATCTCACGAGCTGACGTACCCATATCCGGTGCCGGGACATTCTGACTCGGGTGAATCAAGTCGCGCTTAATCAGCTCATAGGCAAATCGACGGGTTATCTGCTCTATTTCGCGATCATCGTAGTCATTTGGATTGATGCACAGACCCCCTTTTGAGCCACCAAATGGGACATCGACCACGGCGCTCTTGTAGGTCATCAACGCGGCAAGCGCCTCTACCTCGTCCTGATTAACGGCCAGTGAGTAACGAATCCCCCCTTTTACCGGGGTAATGTGATCGGAATGAACAGAGCGATACCCGGTAAAGACATGAATCCGCTCCCGTAGGCGCACCGGAAATCGGACCGTGTAAGTCGCATTACAGGTCCGAATTTGCTGAGCCAGACCGGGGGGCAGGTCAAGCAGATTAACCGCCCTCAGAAATTGCCGGTCAACGTTAGCTGTAAAACTTAAATCTTGGGAAGACATCGTAGGGCTATCACTCGGTTTTAGATCGCGTCGCGCTTATCGCGATAATACCACCTCACCAGTCCCGCATTAGGTTATTTCAAATGGCGTCCACGCGCGCACCTTGGGCTTTCAAAATCGGCTTCATTTGTCGGTAAGCCTCCGGTGTACGGACCAAGGGAATACGCGGATACAGGTGATGAATGACGTGGTATTGCATGCCGGACGACCAAATATTACCCAAGCGCGACTTAAAGCTTTGTGTATCGCTGTAACGCTCGGTCCCACAACCCGGGTTGTGCGGGGCCCACGAGAGGTAGAACTGAATATAGGTTATGCCAATCTGCCATGGCAGCCACCACAGTAGAGCGGCCTCGATTGCCAATCCGTTTAATGCCATGGCGCATAAAATACCGAGATAAACCAGACGGTAAGCCAAGGACTGCAACAGGAGATCTTCACGACCAATGCGTTTCAAGCATCGCGCGTAAGGGTGCTCTCGGCCAAAAGGCTGCGGCTGCCGCCACTGCAAACTTCCCCAGAAAAATCCAAGCGCTGTGTCGTAATGGTGGTCATAATCAGGGTCAAGCTCAGGGTCATTTGCGTGCTTGTGATGCTCCATATGCGTTGCGCGCAGTACCGAGAAGGGCATCACCAGTGGGATCGGGCTCAGGTGACCGACCAATTCATTAAGCCAGCGTTTGGACTTTCCCGGCATCGCAAAAATTGAATGCTGGGCTTCGTGAGACGGCAGATACGACGCTGCGATGTTAATAGTAGCAATGATGAACCCGGCCCACAGTGGGAGAATGCCATTCAGGCAGAGCACCCACACCGACAGCCAGCACACCAGATTACCCAAACCCCATGCGAGTGAGAGGTAGGGAAATTTATCCAAGTGCTGTTTTGCAATTTCGCGCTCCATAGCACGAAGTTCTAGCTCGGTTTTTCCCGTTAAATCCATCGTCCCGTCCATGACGCGATACCTCCCCAAACCCCAAATATAATCAACGACACCGTCCACATATCGACGCCACCCAGCGCCTCAACGCCAAAGCTTTCCATGACTTGAACCGAGAGCGGTGCTAAGAAAGCGAGACCAAAAAAGAAAGGTAACACCGTTAAAAGCCACTCCAACAATTTTGCAAACATGTGAGTCATTTTCTATTCCATTAAGACAGAGAGGCTCGAACCCGTTCAATGGGTATCGAGCGACTCAGTAACTTATTCGCCGCAAACGCGCGCTGTGGAAGCGCACCTAAACGCGACGCGTGCGCCATGGCCCGATCAATAAGCGCCTCTGGAGCCACCACCTCGTCCAGGAAGCCGGCTGCCAATGCCGACTCGGGCGAATGGATTTGGGCTGCGACGATGGACTCAAACCGATGAGCCTCTGACAGTCGGTAAACGGCTGGCTCATAGCCAAACGCCGGTAAATCCATATCAATCGCGGTTTCATTAAGTCCGTACTTAAAGTCTCCAGCCATGCCAATGCGCTTATCCGCGCAAACCAACATCACCGAGCCCAATGCAAGACAATGGCCCGTCACCGCACATACAACCGGATGAGGAAAGGTGAAAATGCGAAACGCTAATTCGCCGCCCGCCTGCACCATTGCGGCTGCGGCATCCGCGTCACCGCTCTTGACGACCTTGAGATCAAAGCCCGCGGAGAAACAATCTTCGCGTCCCATCCACATCAGAGCCGCTTTCTTGGCTTCTACTTCATCCAGAGCCTCATTGAAGTCGCGAATACTATCCGGCGAAAAAACATTCCGCTTGCCATCGTCATGACGCAAGACAGCGACGTTGTCTTGAAATTCGAGATGTAGCGCCATAAGCCACTCCTTATTACACTCATATATTTTGGCATATTATATGCCATATATTAATGAACTAAATACAGGCGGTCCACAACAGCGTCAGGTGACCAAGTGCCTTATTCAAACGAAAAGAAAAAGCACTCCCGTGCTCAATCTGGAACTGCATTCAGAACCCTTACCGACTTAGTATTATTAGTTACTTTTTAATCGCGCATACGTTTATACAGGATCATAAACGTATGTTGCTAGGAGGGATACCAAATGGCAGGACACATCCGCGACGAAGCCCTCGTCGGGAATCTTTACATCAATAGGGCTACGGTGGGTGCCGTCGGCGCAAGTCACTCTTTTGGCGGGGACCGCATGTCCGGTACGGGCCCAAAAGCGGGTGGTCCAAACTACTGAAAGCGTCTGGTCAACGAGCACACTGTGACGGACAACATAAGGGCCCTTGTGGGCAACACGGCACTGTTCAATCTCGAGTAACTGCGTTTAACTATCACGCCCTGCATTCTCACGCTGTCCGTGAGGCTAATGCAGATAAGATGCATCTAACAATCAACTGAATGGGACCTTGGAGGTCGACGTGGAGCTTTTTTCTGGAAAAACGGTCGTGATATCGGGTGGTGCTGAGGGCATTGGCTTCGCAGTCGCGCAAGCAGTAGGTCGCGAAGGCATGAATATTGTCATTACCGACATCTCCACAGAGACACTAGCACACGCTCAAGCAAAGCTGAGCGACCAGGGCATCACCGTCTTAGCACTCACCGCTGATGTCCGAAAAGAGGCAGACTGGCAAAGCGTCGTGGAGGCTACTATTGCTCGATTTGGTGCGATACATGGCCTCATGAATAATGCCGGCGTTGGCGGGGGCGGCTCAAGCGGTCCCATTGAAGAGCACTCTGCTGAAGATTGGCGCTGGACCATCGACGTCAATTTGATGGGCGTTGTTTTTGGCATGAAAACCGTGGTTCCTCATATCAAAGCGGCCGGCGGCGGTTGGATCGTCAACGTGGCTTCCATGGCAGGCATGAGCGGTTTCCCATTTGGCGGTGCGTACAACGCCACCAAACTTGCTGTGGCGGGTCTGTCAGAGGGCTGGGCCATGGAGCTGGCTCCCTTTGGTATTCAAGTCGCCGCGCTGTGCCCCGCGTTTGTTAAAACACGAATTCATCTTTCAGATCGAGTCCGTCCCGAAGACTATGGTGACGCCCAGCGCACCCTTTTACTTTCTGAGGAAGATCTTGACCCCGAGACTGCATCTACGGGGATCGCCAACGCGGTCAAAAATGGCATCGATCCGGACGTCCTCGCATTGCGTGTTATTGAGTCATTGCAGGCGGGTGACATCTATATCTTCACACACCCCTCGTACAGCGGGGTCAGCAAACAGCGTTATTCGATGATCGATCACTGTTTTGATAATGCCGCGAACAGCCCGATTGTCGGAAACATCGAAAGTGCACCGTTGGATCCCGACCTGTTCAAGTAAGCGAATGTCGAAGCGACGATAATTTTTCATCAAGGGCGTCGACCACGTCATCAAAAGCGGCCCGAATAACCGCCTCATCGCCTTCAATTCGAGAGGGGTCTGACATGCCCCAATGTGCTCTCTCTGCGCCTTTCATCCACAAAGGACAGGCTTCGCCAGCAGCACCATCACAAACTGTCACGACAAGATCAAATTGCACGTCCGAGTAATCATTCCAAGATTGACTTGACAGCCCTTGGGTTGGAAAGCCTCGCGCATCCAAGTACTTGAGTGTACTTGGATGAACCGCGCCGGCGGGCTGACTGCCTGCACTGTGAGCTCTAAAAAAACCGTCGTAGTTCGTATTAGCAATCACTTCGGCCAAGACACTTCGGCAACGGTTATGCGTGCAGACGAAAAGAATTTCATAGGGGTTTGACATCAAAGCTATACCTTTCATATCCGAATTCTTTTAGGGTAGCGCACCCGTATGACAACTCAGCGTAATCATGCCCGGATGTTAAGCGTTCCGACAAATCGTATTCTGATATTTGGCTTTTTAGCCTTCATCCTCATTGGCCTTGAGCAAGGTGTATTGGGACTGTTTGTTGCCGAGCTGGGTCAGCACTTCAATCGCTCGCCAAAGGATCTCGGTTTGTTTTTCGCACTCCACGGCATCGGCTCCGGTCTCGTTACCGCCGTGGCATTAGTGTCCTGGGTAGAACGAAGAAACAGCAAGCGGATTGCGCTG
>JABIZW010000011.1 GCA_018666295.1 Halieaceae bacterium | reverse complement strand
GGCGATGTGTTGATCGGCACGGCGATTACCGACGGCGAAAGCGACATTATGTTGTTTTCTTCAGAGGGCAAGGCCACTCGGTTTAATGAGTCTCAGGTTCGAGCCATGGGTCGAACAGCTCGCGGCGTGCGGGGTATTAATCTTGCAGCAGGGCACAAGCTGATTTCCCTCATTGTACCGAAGGTGGCAGGCCGGATTCTGACGGTGACTGAGCACGGCTACGGTAAGCGCACCGAAAATGACGAGTTTCCTGCGAAAGGCAGAGGTGGGAAAGGTGTCATTGCCATGTCGACCTCTGATCGAAACGGATCACTGGTTGGTGCGGTTCAGGTGTGGGACGGCGACGAGATGATGCTGATTTCTAACCAGGGTACGGCTGTGCGAACTCGTGTCGATGAGGTGAGTCTCTTGGGTCGGAATACTCAAGGCGTCAGAGTCATTCGCACCCGTGACGGCGAAGCGCTGGTCAGTGTGAGTCGTATTGCGGAGGATGACGTCGTCGCAGAGCCGGCTGAGTCGGTTGTAGCTGATGACCCTGTTGTGGCTGACCCTGTGGTTGAGGATAGTGTCGATAGCGGTAGTGACGAGACGCAAGAGTGACGAGAGTTCACAATTTTTGTGCGGGGCCTGCGGCGCTTCCCGCAGAAGTGTTGGAGCGTGCTCAGGGCGAATTGCTCGACTGGCATGGTGCCGGCGCCTCGATTATGGAGCTCAGTCATCGCAGTCCTGAGTTTGTCGGTGTCGCGGAGCGCGCAGAAGCGGGGCTTCGTCGCTTATTGGGCATCAGCGATGACTACGCGGTGCTTTTTCAGCAAGGTGGGGCTTCTCAGCAATTTGCTTCGGTGCCGCTCAATTTGTCAGACAAAGGCGACACCATCGATCAGGTGGTGACGGGGCAGTGGTCCAAGAAGGCCCTCGCAGAGGGGCGGCGTATGGTTAATGTGAACGTCGCCTCCAGCTCTGAGGCGTCAAATTTCACGACGGTTCAAGACCAAGCTGACTGGTCGACGTCCGACGACGCTGCCTATTTGCATTACTGTCCCAATGAGACAATCGGCGGGCTTGAGTTCGATTTTGTTCCCCAAAGCGCCTCGCCTTTGGTGGCCGACATGTCGTCAACTATTTTGTCACGACCTATAGATGTTGACCGGTTTGGCGTTATTTATGCTGGTGCCCAAAAAAATATTGGTCCGGCGGGACTGTGTATCGTAATTGTGCGGCGAGACCTTTTGGATCGGGCGCGATCTGACATTCCCGCCATGCTCCACTGGAAAGTCGCGGCGGACAGTGACTCCATGTACAACACACCGCCCACATTCGGAATTTATCTGTCGGGACTCGTCTTTGAATGGATCGAAGCGCGTGGCGGTCTCACCGCTATGCACCAAGCGAATCAGCGAAAGGCTCAGACGCTTTACGGCACTATTGATGCCAGTGACTTTTACAGTAACCCCGTAGACCTTCGGTATCGGTCGTTAATGAACGTACCCTTTACGCTTGCGGACGACACGCTGGATAAGCAGTTTCTGAAGCAGGCAGAGGCGGAGGGGCTGATGAATTTGAAAGGACATCGGTCTGTCGGCGGTATGCGCGCCAGTATTTACAACGCGGTAGAACAATCCTCCGTTGATGCATTGTGCGATTTCATGCATCGTTTCGAAAATGAGCACAGATAGAGACCAGTTGCTATGGCGACGGATGATCAGTTAGCCGAGATTCGAACGGATATCGATTCAATAGATCAGCAATTACTCGAGTTGATCAACGCGAGAGCGGAGTGCGCGCGTCGTGTGGCACAGATTAAGTTGGCGGCGAGCCAAGACGGTGATGCGCTTTTTTATCGTCCAGAGCGTGAGGCTCAGATTCTGAGGGCCATTCAAGCGCGTAATCCGGGACCACTGCCGGCCGATCAGGCGGCGCGGATTTTTCGTGAAATCATGTCGAGTTGCCTGGCTTTGGAGCGTCCGCTGACTGTGGGGTTCCTGGGGCCCGTAGGCACCTATTCACAAGCCGCGGCACTCAAGCACTTTGGGCAATCGGCCATTCTCGAGCCGCAGCCCACTATTCGCGACGTTTTTCGACGAGCGGAGGATCGGGCCTGCGATATGGCCGTGGTTCCGGTAGAGAACTCAACAGAGGGAATGGTCGGTCAAACGCTCGATTGCTTTCTCGAATCATCCTTGCAGATTATCGGTGAGGTTGAGCTTCCCGTTGTTCACCATTTAATTGCGTCTGCCGGTCAAAATATGTCAGATATTCGAGCCGTCTGCGGGCACGAGCAGGCCTTGGGCCAATGCAGAGATTGGCTCGATTCAAATTTACCGGGAATTCCCAGAGACGTGTGCCGCAGTAACGGTGAAGCGGCTCAGCGCGCGCAGAGTGAGCCGGGTATTGCTGCAATCGCTGGAGATTTGGCGGTTGAGAATTACGGTTTGGCCAAACTGGCTGAAGCGATTCAGGACATTGCCCACAACACCACGCGTTTTTTCGTCGTTGGCAGAGAGATGGTCCCTGCAAGTGGTGCAGATAAGTCGTCAATTCTGATTGCCAGCCGCAACCGGCCTGGCGCACTTTTAAATTTGCTTCGACCGTTTGAGGAGCGCGGCATTAGCCTCACGCGAATCGATTCGAGGCCCTCTAAGACGGAAAAGTGGACCTACATGTTCTTTATCGAGTTCGAGGGGCATTACTCGGACGCTGTAGTGCGAGAAGTGATGTCGGCGCTTGAAGAAAACTCCATCTTACTCAAGCCACTGGGCTCTTACCCAAAAGCACCGATCTGATGACGCAATTTCAAGCGAGAACGGTTGCCTTCATTGGACTAGGCCTTATATCTGGGTCTCTGGCGCGCGCACTGCGTGGCAGTAACTGGCGCGGTAAGCTGATTGCCTGGGGGCCGCGTGAGGCGAGTTTGAAGCGCGGCAGAGCGTTGGGGGTTGTGGATGATTACTCCCTAGCACTTGACGAGGTGATTGAGCAGGCAGACGTCATTGTTGTGGGTGCACCGCCTGCAGCGACCGCTTCAATTCTGCGCGAAATTATTGGCAAGCTTGCGTTGGCGACGCATCAGCCCATTATTACGGACTTGGCCAGCATCAAAGGTTATGTGGTTGATTCTGTGTCTCACGATTACCCATATTTCGTACCCGGACACCCCATAGCCGGCTCTGAGCACAGCGGCGTTGAACATTCAGATCCAGGTTTATTCACCGGCCGGGAAGTTATCCTCACACCATTGCCTCATACCGCAGCCGCCGCCGTGGCGCAGATCGAGGCGATGTGGGCGTTAACCGGGGCGTACATCCGAGCGATGGAGGTACAGCAACACGACGCGGCATTGGCGGCCAGTTCGCACATGCCCCATGTTGTCGCTTACGCTTTGACCCGGGCGCTTGAGCGAGATGCTTCCGACCCGATGATTCATGGTGGTGGCGCACTCCGTGATATGACGCGTATTGCAGGGTCAGATCCTCGAATGTGGACTGATATAGCGGTGACGAACCGACAAGCGCTGCTGGCGGCAATTGATCAGTTTGAGGCTGAGATGACGATGCTCCGTGAGCTGGTCGACCTAAAAGACGAGCAGGCGCTCGAAGACTATTTCTCGATTTGTCGTGCGCATCGACGCGACCACGACGGTATTTTAAATCCTATTTCTGAGACGGCTCCCGAGGAGAATCATGAAGTTTAAAGTCGAGTCTGGAGGCTCGCTACACGGCGCTATTCGAGTGCCGGGTGACAAGTCCATGTCCCACCGAACGGTGATGCTGGGTGCGCTGGCAGAGGGCACGACTATTGCCACTGGCTTTTTAGAGGGGCATGACGCGCTGTGTACGGTCCAGGCATTTAAAGACATGGGTGTGACGGTGCGCGGTCCCCAAAACGGTCGTATTGAGATTGACGGCGTGGGAATGCAGGGGCTGCAAAAACCCGACAATGTCCTTGATATGGGTAATTCAGGTACGAGTATCCGTTTGCTCAGCGGTTTGCTCGCCGCCCAGCGTTTTGACTCAACAATGACCGGTGACATTTCCCTGCAGAAGCGACCAATGGGGCGCGTGACTGACCCGCTGAAACTCATGGGCGCTGCAATTGGCAGTCAAGAGGGACGGCCTCCGCTTGTAATAAAAGGTGGGCAGACGCTCAACGGTATTCACTACGAGATGCCCGTGGCCAGTGCGCAAGTGAAGTCCTGCGTCCTGCTGGCGGGCTTGTTTGCTGAAGGTCGGACCTCGGTGACGGAGCCTGCACCAACCCGTGATCACACAGAGCGAATGTTGCGCGGTTTCGGTTATGAAGTTGAACGTGAAAATGACGTGATCAGCGTACAGGGCGGGGGACGTCTTACGGCTGCGACATTCGATATTCCCGCGGACATCTCGTCTGCTGCGTTTTTCCTTGTTGCCGCCTCTATCGCACCGGGCTCTGACCTCACGCTAGAGCACGTGGGTATGAACCCCACTCGATCGGGTGTCATCACTATTTTAACCCTCATGGGTGCCGACATTGAGGTGCTTAATGAGCGAGAGGTGGGGGGAGAGCCGGTGGCGGACCTTCGGGTAAGGTCCTCAGCCTTGGTGGGGATAGAGATTCCAGAAGATCTCGTCCCACTGGCTATCGACGAATTTCCTGTTTTGTTCGTTGCCGCCGCCTGCGCAACAGGTCGAACGGTGCTGTGTGGTGCTGAAGAGCTCCGCGTTAAAGAAAGTGATCGGATTGCGTCAATGGCCGACGGCTTGTCGCGGTTAGGCATTGAAAATGAGGTGCTTGATGATGGCATTGTTATTGTGGGCGGATCACTCAAGGGCGGTGAGGTCGATACGTATAACGACCACCGAATTGCCATGTCGTTTGCCGTTGCGGCACTCCGAGCCTCCGGCACTATTGATATTAATGACTGCGACCACGTTGCCACCTCATTTCCAGGCTTTGCCGAGTTGGCTGCAAGTGTTGGTCTAAAAGTGTCGGTTGAGAGCTGACGGCTTATGATTCCGGTGATCTGCGTTGATGGTCCAAGTGGCTCGGGTAAAGGAACGTTGTCGCAGCGCCTCTCGGAGGCGCTCGGGTTCAAGCTCTTGGACAGTGGTGCACTCTATCGAGTGGTGGGTTTTGCGGCGTCGCAACAAGGCGTGGCTTGGGACGATGAGCTCGCTGTGGCGGCCGTCGCGCGCTCACTCAATGTTGAGTTTATCGCTTCAAACTTAGGTGTGAGGGTGCTCTATTTAGGCTCAGATGTGACCGACGAAGTGCGATCGGTCCTCGGCGCAGAAGGCGCCTCGGCGGTCGCAGCCCTGCCGTCTGTCAGAGACGCATTATTGTCGCGTCAACGCGAATTAGCAGTGGCCCCAGGTCTTGTGGCTGATGGTCGAGACATGGGTACCGTCGTTTTCCCTGCCGCGCAGCTGAAAATATTCTTAGAGGCCTCCGCACTCGCGCGCGCGCAAAGACGACAAAGTCAGTTGCAGCTCCAAGATGAGGATGTTAGTCTGCCGCGCCTTTTGGAGGCGATAGAAGCGCGCGATACCCGCGACCGAACACGGTCAGTATCGCCACTTGTGCCAGCGCAGGATGCCGTCGTTGTCGACAGTACAGACATGACGGCAGACGCTGTGTTTGACCGAGTGATGTCTTTGGTGGCCAAAAAAGGAATTGTGCACTGCGACGATTAAAGGCCTGACCCCTCGTGCAGTGTTTTATAAATCGACCCGGCTGGGTAGGACGGCTGGTGCTGCGAAGTTTGCGGCGATAATACAGGTATATTCAATGAGCGAATCATTCGCCGAGTTATTCGAAGAAAGTCTCAAGACCGTTGACATGGAACCCGGCTCAATTGTGACGGGTGTCGTTATCGACATTGATAACGAGTGGGTCACTGTTCACGCGGGTCTCAAATCTGAGGGTGTTATTCCTCGCGATCAGTTCCTCAACGCCAGTGGCGAGTGCACGCTGACCATCGGCGACGAAGTTCAGGTGGCCTTGGAAACCGTTGAGGATGGGTTTGGTGAAACTAAGCTGTCGCGTGAAAAAGCGAAGCGTGCTGAAGCGTGGAAGACACTTGAAGCCGCGCACGTGGCACAAGAAGTTGTGACTGGTGTTATTAATGGGAAGGTCAAGGGCGGTTTCACCGTCGATGTCGATTCCATCCGCGCGTTCCTACCCGGTTCATTGATCGATGTGCGTCCGATTCGCGAAACGGCGCATCTGGAGGGCAAAGAGCTCGAATTTAAGGTGATTAAGCTTGACCAGAAGCGCAACAATGTTGTGGTATCGCGTCGTGCTGTCATGGAGGCCGCGAATAGCGCCGAGCGCGATGAGTTGCTCCAAAACCTACAAGAAGGTCAGAGCGTGAAGGGTGTGGTCAAGAACCTTACTGACTACGGTGCGTTTGTTGATCTGGGTGGCGTCGATGGACTGCTGCACATCACTGATATGGCATGGAAGCGAATCAAGCACCCAAGCGAAGTGGTTGAAGTGGGACAAGAGCTCGATGTGAAGGTGCTTAAGTTTGATCGCGAACGCAACCGCGTATCGCTGGGTCTTAAGCAGCTGGGCGAGGATCCGTGGGTAGAAATTACCAATCGTTATCCCGAGGGCAGCCGCGTGAACGCGCGCATTACAAACCTCACGGACTACGGTTGTTTTGCTGAGATTGAAGAGGGCGTCGAAGGACTGGTTCACGTGTCTGAAATGGACTGGACCAACAAGAACGTACACCCTTCTAAGATCGTTCAACTCGGTGACGAAGTGGAAGTAATGGTGCTCGATATTGATCAAGAGCGTCGTCGTATTTCACTGGGTATTAAGCAGTGTCAGCAAAATCCATGGGATGCCTTCGCGGGCGAGCATGCGACGGGCGATAAGATTTCAGGTTCGATCAAGTCGATTACTGATTTCGGTATCTTCATTGGTTTGGCCGGAAACATTGACGGCTTGGTACATCTCAGCGACATCAGCTGGAACGAGACCGGTGAAGAAGCGGTTCGTAACTACAAGAAAGGCGATGAGATCGAGACCGTTATTTTGAGCATCGATCCTGAGCGCGAGCGTATTTCACTCGGTATTAAGCAGCTTGAAGAAGATTCGTTCACGATTTATTTGGGAGAGTCAGACAAAGGCAGCATCGTTAACGGTGAAGTGACTGAAGTCGATGCCAAAGGAGCCGTTGTCAAACTCAACGAGGAAGTTGACGGTTACATCAAGGTTGCTGACTTGAGTCGTGAGCGTATTGAAGATGCGCGCTCAGTCTTGTCTGTGGGTGAAAAGGTTGAAGCGAAGATTATTGCAATCGACCGCAAGACTCGCT
>JABIZW010000012.1 GCA_018666295.1 Halieaceae bacterium | reverse complement strand
AGGTCATCACCGATATAGGCGACTCGACTCATGTCGATCTCTAGGGTGTCTAAAAGCCTTATCAGTGCAGTCAGTTTGTCTTCGCGTCCCTGTATCAAGTGCCCAATCTGCAGCTCGGAGGCACGTCGCTCAACCATGGTAGAGACTCTGCCGGTGATAATGGCGGTGTCGATGCCCGCCGCTTGCACCCGTTTAATGCCCACACCATCTTTTATGTTGAAGGACTTGAGCTCATGACCCTCGCTGCTGTAAGTCACCTGGCCATTAGTCATCACACCATCGACATCCATTACCAGGAGCTTAATGTCTCGATGCTGAATGTCTCGATGCTGAGTCATACGACGCCCGCCCTCAAGAGAGCCAGCAGCTGAACGACCCCGGCGACACTGTCATTCTCGTCGGTCACGACTAAGGCGCTGATACTGTCGGCTTCCATGCGGGCAACGGCTTCAGCGGCGAGCGCATCTGCACTGATCGTTTTCGCACCTTTTGACATAACGGTTTCGACCTGTGTTTTTCGTAGGTCATAGTCCTGCTCAAGCGCACGTCGCAGGTCCCCGTCGGTAAAGATTCCGAGTAATCGATCGTTATCATCAACGACAGTCGACATGCCCAAGCCCTTGGCAGAGATTTCCATGAGCGCGTCCGCAAGCGACATTGTCAGCGACACTTTCGGGATATCTGAACCGGTGACTAAAACGTCCGACACCCGTGTCAGCAGTCGACGGCCCAGCGCACCGCCGGGGTGTGTAAATGCAAAATCTTCTGCCGTAAAACCACTCTGCTCTAGCATGGCAATGGCAAGGGCGTCGCCCATGACCAAGTTGGCGGTCGTACTGGCAGTGGGAGCAAGATCGAGAGGGCATGCTTCTTCATCAACACCAATATTCAGGTGCGCATCGGCGGCTCTTGCCAGGGTCGAGTCAGGATTGCCCGTCATGGCTACAATGGGTAATCCCAGTCGCTTAAGAAGGGGGAGCAGTGCTGTTATTTCAGCGGTGGTACCGCTGTTCGACATGAGCAGTGCTGCGTCGGATCGTGTGATCATTCCCATGTCGCCGTGGCAGGCTTCGGCAGGATGGACAAACTGTGCAGGTGTGCCTGTACTGGCGAGTGTTGCCGCTATTTTGTTGCCAATATGCCCGCTTTTACCCATACCACTGACGATCACTCTGCCTTTGACCGCTGAGAGCAGCTCGACGGCGTGCGTAAACGATTCATCGATGCGATGTTGAAGCTGCTCAACGGCGCGGAGTTCAAGTTCGATCGTGCGTCGAGCGGACTCAATCGCATTTCTGGGTTGTTTTGATGTTGTAGTCACAGTGCAAAGTCCGGGTAGAAAATGAGGATACCCATGTAGGTTGTGTAGATTGTAACGAGTAGGACACCGGAGACACGGCCAAGTTCATTTGAGTCGCTACTGCCGGGCTCCGAACGTTTGGAGGCTAACGCGGCGAGCAGCATCAGAACACCGGCCGTCAGTAGGGTCACCGGCCAGTCCCTGCTCATGACACTGGGATTAAGCGACAGTGGTCCAAAAATGCCAGGTATTGCCAGTACCACCAGTAAATTAAAGACATTACTGCCTACGATGGCGCCGACTGCGATATCCGCATGTCCTTTGAGTGCGCTCATCACGGACGCTGCAAGCTCCGGAAGACTGGTGCCGATGGCAACAATGGTTAGGCCGATAACCAGCTCAGAGACGCCCAACGCCGTTGCGATGTTTACCGCGCCAAAGACGAGCGCCCGCGAGGAGAGCACTAAGAGCACTAAACCCACCGTAAACACCCCCCAAGCTTTAGCCACGGGTAGGGTAGGCGGCTCAGTCGTTTGACTCGTCTTGGTTTCGCCTCGACGCGCCAAAAGGATGAGGAAAAGTACGAGCCCCGAGAGCAGCAGTGCGCCATCGGTGGCGGAAAGGCTGCCATCAGCCATAAGCACACCCGCAAGAAGCGTAGCAATGAGCATTTGTGGCAGTTCACGCTTTGTGGCGCTCACATCGATAGCGATCGCCCTAATGATGAGTGTTACACCCAGAACCAATCCAACATTAGTAATGTTGGAGCCGAGCGCATTCCCCACTGCCAGCTCACCCGACCCGGACAGAGAGGCCATTAACGAGACGACAATTTCAGGTGCAGACGTACCGAGTGAGACGATGGTCATGCCAATCAGCAGTGGTGACATGCCCGCATGATTGGCGATTGCCGCAGCGCCCTCCACGAACTTGTCCGAGCTCCAAACGAGACCGGTGAGTCCCACGACGATGAAAAAGAGATCAAGCATTTGCTGTCAATTGGCACCTTGATTTTAGAAAACGGGTCGCTGTCTGCCAGCGATCGGTTATCATACGGCAATGTGAGCTTTGAGCAGACTGCATCTTTGCGCAAATCAGGGCTGCTCGTCCCAACAAATTACGTTTTGAGCTAAAAATTGCATGAAAACAGTTAAATCACGAATAACCCATCTGTTTGTCGCGGCGATGGCTCTGTTGATCAGTTGGTCCTCAGCGGCCAATACCCAGTCAGACGCTACCGCTATTATTGAGTCCACGACGTCGCAAATTATGGCGATTGTCGACGATGCGCCCGACTACTTCGACACTGATCCCGACCGGTTTTATGACAGCATCGGAGCTGTGCTCGATGAGACAATCGACTGGCGAGGTTTTGCCAAGGGTGTGATGGGCGACTACGCCTCGAATGCTCGATACGGAAGCTTGGATGAGGGAGGTAAGGAGGCACTTCGCGAGCAGTTGGAGTCGTTCACCCAGATCATTAAGTCGGGACTTATAAGGACCTACGCGAAAGGACTGCTTGCCTTCAGCGGCTCTAAGTTCGAGATTGTCGCGGATGAGAGTAGTGAGCCTGATGCTCGGTCTGTCTCGATCACACAGCAGGTCTATGGGGCTGGCGATCGGACGTTTACAGTGCGTTACCAAATGGGTCGAGGTCGGAGTGGTGAGTGGCGCTTGAGAAACCTCATCGTCGAGAACATTAACCTAGGCCAAATTTATCAGAACCAATTTTCTGCAGCGGCTAAATCCGCTGGCGGTGATGCTGCTAAGGTCATCGCTGAGTGGGATGTTGCAGCGAATTTGCCGGAGGATCTGGACAGTGAATGAAGCAATGATTGTCAGTGCATTAGAGGCGGAATTTCCTGACGCTGTTATTCAGGTTGATCTTGACGGATCGCATTGCCAAGTCATGGTAATCAGTGAAGTTTTTGCTGGCCTGCGACCTGTAGCGTGTCAGCAACGAGTGTATGCGCCGCTTGGGGGATTTATCAAAAGTGGTGCGTTGCATGCGGTAAATATCATCGCTAAGACCCCGTAGTCGAGTCTTCTCAAGGTGGATCATTTTATTATCCGGGGCGGTCAGCCGCTTGAGGGTCGTGTTCAAATATCAGGTGCTAAAAATGCCGCGTTGCCGATCTTGGCTGCGACATTGTTGACGTCTGAGCAGTCGACGTTATCGAACGTGCCTCACCTGAACGATATTACAACCATGGTGGCTTTGTTGGGTGCGCTGGGTGCTGATGTGTCAGTTGACGAAGCGATGCAACTCACGGTCTCAGCGGCTGCGCTTAACAATCAGCAAGCACCTTATGAGCTGGTCAAAACGATGCGCGCCTCGATTCTAGTCATGGGTCCCTTGCTGGCGCGGTTTGGTCATGCGCAGGTCTCGTTTCCCGGTGGGTGTGCGATCGGTAGTCGACCAGTGGATTTACACCTCAAGGGTTTCGAAGCCATGGGTGCGAGCATTGAGGTTCGTGATGGTTATATTGTAGCAAGCACTGACGATGGTCTGCACGGGTGCGATTTCACATTCGATACTGTCACGGTGGGTGGCACTGAGAATCTCTTGATGGCTGCCGTACTTGCACAAGGTCGCACGGTGCTGCGTAATGCGGCGCGCGAACCAGAGATCACGGATCTTGTGCAGTTCTTGCGTGGCATGGGGGCGTGCATTGAAGGTGATGAGAGCTCCACGCTCATTATTGACGGAGTGTCGTCGCTCAGGTCGAGTCACTACTGCGTGATGCCCGATCGAATTGAAGCGGGAACCTTTTTGGTTGCTGCCGCCGCGACCGGCGGCTGTATCACCGTTGATAATGCGGACCCGGAACATTTGGGTATTGTGCTTGATAAATTGCGCGAAGCCGGGGTGAGCATTGGCGTTGACGGGATGTCGATTACTGCCGATATGCGTAACAGGCGCCCCAAAGCGATCGATCTTGTCACGGCACCCTATCCTGGTTTTCCGACGGACATGCAGGCTCAATTTACCGCGCTTAATGTGATCGCCGACGGCGTAGGTCGCATTACCGAGACGATTTTTGAAAATAGGCTGATGCAGGCTCACGAGATGAGTCGGATGGGTGCAAATATCACAGTCGACGGACACTCCGCTATCATTCGTGGCAAAGAGACCATAAATGGCGCGCCGGTGATGGCGTCGGATTTGCGAGCCTCAGCGAGCCTTGTGATTGCGGGGTTGGCTGCCATGGGCGAGACGCGAGTTGAGCGTATCTATCACATTGACCGAGGCTACGAGCGCATTGAAGAGAAGCTGCAGTCTATCGGTGGCGATATTGTTAGGAAATCGAGGTAAGTCATGAATCCCGTTCAAGCGGAACAGCTCACTATTGCGCTGACCAAGGGCCGTATTTTAACAGAGACCTTGCCCCTGTTCGCCGAGGCAGGTATTGAGCCGCTAGAAGCGATTGATAAAAGTCGGAAGCTCATTTTTGAAACGACTGTTCCCGGTGTTTCATTCGTTTTGCTGCGAGGATCCGACGTTCCGACCTATGTGCGACATGGCGCTGCAGATGTGGGCGTTGTGGGGAAAGATCTGCTCATGGAGTTTGGCGAAGAGGGTCTTTATGAAGTGCTTGACCTAGGCATCGCGCGCTGCCGATTAATGACGGCCGGGACGGGTCATGATCGACGACCTGCGTCCGCAAAAATGAGAGTGGCGACTAAGTTTGTTAATGTCGCGCGCGCACACTATTCGGCAAGGGGTATTCAAGCAAATATCATCAAGTTATACGGGGCGATGGAGCTCGCACCGATCATGAATCTTGCGGATGAAATTGTTGATATTGTCGATACTGGCAACACGCTGAAAGCAAACGGGATGAGACCTCTTGAACACATCGCAGACGTATCGTCACGCTTGATTGTGAACAGGGCGTCAATGCGCACGCGAAATCCAATTATAGCCTCGTTGATTGAGCAAATTTCCACCGCTGTCGCATCTCGTCAGGAGGATTGATGTCGATTGATATTCGTCGGTTTTCTAGTTTAGATCCCGAGTTTGAGGCAAAGATCTTAGAGCTACAGGCGCCTATTGAGGCACTTGATCCCGGGCTTGTAGGCACCGTCCGAGATATTATCGATCAAGTGAAGCGCGGTGGTGATCCTGCGCTTTTGGCGCTCACACAAAAATACGATTTGCACCCCGCAGAGACGATGTCGGATTTGGCCTTTAATCGTGATCAGCTCAAGGCTTTTGAGTCTCGTGTTACGCAACAAGAACTCACGGCACTCAAAACAGCGGCAATACGGATTCAGCGCTACCATGAACAGCAGTCAGCCGGTGATTGGTCGATGACTGACGATTACGGTAACTGTCTTGGTCAACGTGTTCGACCCATGCGGCGAGTGGGCCTGTATGTGCCCGGCGGAAAAGCCAGCTATCCGTCGTCGGTGCTGATGAATGCGATCCCGGCTAAGGTCGCTGGCGTGTCCGACGTTGTCATGGTCGCGCCTTCACAGAAAGGTGAGATAAACCCATTGGTTTTGGCGGCAGCCTCATTGGCCGGTGTGGACTCAGTTGTGACGGTCGGCGGTGCACAGGCTATCGCTGCATTGGCGCACGGTACTGAGACGATTGCGGCAGTCGACAAAATTGTGGGCCCCGGTAATCGGTATGTTGCGGAGGCAAAGCGGCAGGTCTTTGGTAAGGTGGGCATCGACATGATCGCCGGGCCCTCGGAGATTTTTATCATTGCCGATGGCAGTGTGGATCCAGATTGGATAGCGCTTGATCTTATGTCGCAGGCGGAACATGACGAAATCGCCCAAGCGGTTTGTATTGCCACGTCCGACGAGTGTCTTGATGCGGTGCTTCGTTCGTTAAGCGCGCTACTGCCCGACATGCCGCGCCGCGATATTATCGAAGCGTCATTTCGTAATCGCGGCGCACTGATTTCGGTGGGTGATTTACAGGAAGCGGCGGCACTGTCAAATCGTTTTGCGCCGGAGCACTTGGAGCTCGCCGTGGCGTCACCGCGGTCATTGCTTGAACACATCAAAAGTGCGGGAGCTATTTTTCTTGGGGCATACAGTTCTGAGTCTTTGGGCGACTATTGTGCGGGTACTAATCACGTGCTCCCGACGTCCGGAGCCGCTCGGTTTTCATCGCCCTTGGGGGTGTACGATTTTCAGACGCGCTCCTCCATCATCGAGATCAGTCAAGAGGGTGCCCATGCGCTGGCGAATGTCGCAGGCACCATCGCCGATGGGGAGTCGCTCACCGCTCACGCATTGGCTGCGCGCGCGCGAACACGAACACAAAAGTAAGACGTTAGGGCTTAAGGTGCTGCAGGTCGCGTAGACACGATGGCGTCGACAGCAAACTCATCGTCGTTGCGGCGCAGTCCAACCGTCACTCGGTCACCTGGGCGCAGTCGAGCGATTGTCTGCATGGCTTGACGTGCGTCGGTGACACGCGTGCCTTCCAAGGCAACGATAAGGTCGCCGACTTGAATGCCGGCGCGTTGTGCGGGTCCATCCGGCGCGGTTTCAGTCACGAAAAGTGACTGTGTCGATCGCCCTTGCTCATCAAAACCCATGAGTAAATCTACGCTGACCCCGAGCCAGCCACGAATGACGCTGCCGTATTCAATCAGGTCACTCATGACGACTGACACCAGATTGCTTGGCGTTGCGAGATTGATACCAATGCCACTGACCTCAGTATTTTGGTCATTTACCCCGGTATAGATCAGTGTATTGATGCCGACTAATTTGCCTTCAGAGTCTATGAGCGCGCCTCCGGAGTTACCCAGGTGAATCGTTGCATCGGTCTGAATATAGTTCTCGTAGGCTGAGAGCTGCAGACCGTATCGCTCAAGGCCTGACACGATCCCTAAGGAGACCGAATGGCTAAAGCCATAGGGATTACCGATCGCCAAGACCACGTCACCGACGTTAATGTTGTCAGAGTTTGCAGTTTCTATTGCGGATAAACCCGGAAGCTCGGTTTTAAGGAGGGCGAGATCAGTTTCTGAGTCAGCCCCAACGACGGTCGCGCTGGCGCGCCGGCCATCGGAGAGCAGTATTTGGATGGTTTGTGCGCCTTCGATGACATGACGATTCGTGATGATGTGGCCGTCTTCACGCATAATGACGCCAGAGCCCAGAGAGCGTTCAACGCGGGGCTGACGTTCGCCTGGATTCATGAAACGACGAAGAAGCGGGGCGTTGAGAACGGGGGATCGGTCGGCCACTAATTTTGCGGTATAAATATTGACGACCGATGGTGTTGCCACCATAACAGCGGTGCTGTAGCTGTCGGGCCCTTGCGTATTTCGCGGCACGAGCCAGTCCGTCGTCAGCAACAGTGCAGCCGCCAGCACGCCTACAAGCGCTGGCCACGCCAATTGAGAAACCCACTCGCGCATTATTCAGATCTCAGGTTCAGGATCAGTAGTGTAAATCAAAGTCTGAGTATAATGCGCATTACAAATCCAATTGAGATAGGCGGGGTGTGTTCTTCATGGGTATCAGCCGAGAAACGCTGAGAGTCGCGCTGGATCGCGAACTGAATATTGAGGGCTTTAACGATTATTGCCCTAATGGTCTGCAAGTTGAGGGCTCACCGACCATCTCTGTGGTTGTGTCGGGGGTGACCGCGTGCCAAGCGCTACTTGATCAAGCGGTGTCACTGAATGCCGACGCGGTACTCGTGCATCATGGCTATTTTTGGCAAGGCGAAGACGCGCGGGTCGTCGGTATGAAGGCGCGCAGACTTAAAACACTGTTGGATTCGGGGATAAGTTTATTTGCCTATCACCTGCCTTTGGACTGTCATCGGTCGTTGGGTAATAACGCGGGTTTAGGGAGGGCCCTCGGGCTTAGTGATTGGCAGCCACTGAATGCCGTGGATCTTAGTTTTCCTGTTTTTTACGGCGCGCTGGAATCTCCGAACTCACTGCAGTCGGTTGCACAGGGTCTTGAGCGCGAGTTAGGGCGAGGCGTCACCGTTGTGGGAAGTCCTCAGACAAGCGTTCAGTCAATGGCTTGGTGTACCGGCGGAGGTCAACGTTACATAGACGCCGCAGCCGATGCGGGTGTTGACTTGTATGTCACCGGTGAGATCTCGGAGCAAACCGTCCATGTAGCTCGCGAGCGAGGTATCTCGTTTATCGCTGCAGGTCATCATGCGACGGAGCGGTTTGGCGCTCGCGCCTTAGGCGAATGGGTCGCGGAACATTTTGGTGTCGAGCACCACTTCGTGGACATTGACAGTCCGGCTTAAGCCTTCAGTTGGACTGGCTCGCGTAATTTTTATCTAAACCAAAATCTTCAGAGAGTTGCCCTGCCTCGCTCGGGGTTTTCTTTGGTGCATAGTCGAGCGGTTGCGCAGGGTCTAACAGGTGATCGGGCACCTCAAACGCACCGCTAATGTGTTTCATGTCATCCATCTGACCGGCGACCTCAGCGTCGCAAAGTTCTTGCGCACCTGAGGCAATATGGCTGTAGATAGAGCGGTAGTCGTCCTGCATGCGATGAAGCAGTTGAGCGGTATTGGCGAAATGACTCGTAACCGACTGCTCGTAGGCCCGCCGAGACGCTTGCGCCGCCTCAACCTCGCGCTTTAACTCGTCGATGACATCGCTGGCGTTGTCCTTGCGTTGCGTCGCCAGCCACCAACCCACGCCAAGGCCGACCGAGAACCCAGCAAACGCGAAATAAGCGATACTCGTAATTGTTGGTTCCATAAGACTCCCCCGAGTTTCTTACATGTTAACTTTGTCCGATAACTTTGACCAACCACACGGTCGCTTTTCGATGCAGTCATCCCATTTTGATTATTGTCGTATACATGAGTTGGCGCTAGAGTCACACGCCGTAAAGCCGTCTTATTCACACCCAAAAAGTCACTAAATGATCCCATCGCCTGCTGAACGCTACGAATCTGATCTGAACGCCGGTCTTATCATTCCAGACGCTGCGCAGCGGCTTGCCGTCATCGAGCTGCAACATCTGTACGAGCGTGTACAAGCGCGAGCAGCACGAAAGAAGGGCCTGCTCGGTCGGTTGTTTGGGGCGAGCGCTCAAAAGCCTGAGATCGGTCTTTATCTCTGGGGTGGGGTGGGGCGCGGCAAGACGTACCTCATGGATTCGTTCTTCGAGGCGTTGACCTTCAAGCAAAAGGAGCGCATTCACTTTAACCGATTTATGCAGCGCGTCCACGAGGATCTGAGCACGCTGACCGGCACTAAAAATCCGCTGGATACCGTTGCTGATCGCATTGCATCCCAGACCCAGGTTCTCTGCTTCGACGAATTTTACGTCAGCGATATCGGAGATGCGATGTTGCTAGGCGGACTCATGCAGTGTTTATTTGATCGCGGAATCACCTTGGTCGCCACCTCGAACATTCCCCCGAATGGGCTGTACAAAGATGGTCTTCAGCGAGCACGATTCCTCCCGGCAATCCACGCGGTAGAGAACTACACAAAGGTCTTAAATGTTGACAGTGGCGTTGATTACCGACTCCGCGTGCTGTCCCGATCTGAGCTTTATTTTGTTGCGGATTCACCTGAAGCGGCGAGTCCTTTGCCTGCATTGTTTAGTCAGTTGTCGGGCGGAAAATCGCTTGAGGCAGGGACGCTCGTTGTCAATAAACGGCCTTTGACGTACTGCGGCATGTCCGAGGGCGTGCTCATGGTGTCCTTCGCCCAATTGTGTTTGAGCGCACGCAGCGCCATGGATTACACACAGCTGGCACGCGAGTTTCACTCGATTCTTATTTCTGATGTGCCGCAGTTGACGTCCGGCAGTGAAGACGGCGCACGTCGATTCGTTACGCTCATCGATGAATTTTACGACAGAAATATCAAAGTGGCTGTAGCGGCCGAGGTGGAGATGAACAGCCTGTACGCAGGGCGCAAGTTAGCGTTTGAGTTCCAGAGGACGCTCTCGCGGTTAATCGAAATGCAGTCTGTGGAATATTTGGGTCGGGAACATCGCCCGTAGCGACGGTTTTCTATTGAAAGCTATAACTGCCTGCTGTAATCTCCGCGCTCCTTTAATTAAGGCCTGATAGGCGAGTTCATGAAAACGTATAGCGCAAAGGCAGGTGACGTTCACCACGATTGGTTCGTGGTTGACGCAGAAAACAAAACTCTCGGACGATTGGCTGCCGAAATTGCTCACCGCTTGCGCGGCAAGCACAAGCCAGAGTTCACGCCGCACATGGACATGGGCGATTACATTGTCGTTGTCAATTGTGAGAAAATTCGTGTTACGGGCGCTAAGGCCACGGACAAGATGTACCACCACCACACGGGTTACCCCGGTGGTTTGAAGTCATTTACGTTTGAAAAGCTGATCGATCGAGCGCCGGAGCGCGTTTTGCAGCGCGCCGTTAAGGGTATGTTGCCGCGAAACCCGCTGGGTCGGGCAATGTTTAAGAAGCTCAAAGTGTACTCTGGGGCGTCACATCCCCATGAAGCTCAGCAGCCTCAATCGCTGACAATTTAAGGAATTCATCATGGCAGTCGCACAGTATTACGGCACCGGAAGACGCAAGACGTCAACAGCTCGAGTTTTCTTGAAGGGCGGTAGCGGTGCTATCACGATCAATGGACTTGGAATCGACGACTACTTCGGGCGTGAAGTCGCACGAATGGTTGTTCGTCAGCCACTGGAGCTGACCGAGACTTCTGATAAGTTCGACGCGAACATTACGGTCGCCGGTGGCGGTAGTTTTGGTCAGGCAGGCGCGATTCGTCATGGTTTGACCCGTGCGCTTCTTGAGTATGATGAGTCACTGCGAGGAACGCTGCGGGCAGCGGGTTTCGTAACGCGTGACGCGCGTGAAGTCGAGCGTAAGAAAGTGGGTTTGCGCAAGGCGCGTCGTCGTCCACAGTTCTCGAAGCGCTAATCTTCTTCGTGACGGCGGTCGCTGTCACGTTACTGAACAAATTATCACTATCAGCGGGGCATTTATGCCCCGCTTCGTCTTGCTGTGGGCGCTACCGATGATTAAACTTCTGCGGCTTTAAATTTCTTTTGCGCGGCAGCACGTGAGTTGCCGGCAACACAACGAAAACTCGGAGACAACCGAATGAGTGAAGTTGAGGTGAGTCAAGCAGCCGACGATGGTCGCGGGTCAGATCAAACACGACGACGATTTCTTACAGCGGCGACATCAGCGGTAAGTGCCGTGGGGGTCGTTGGCGTGGCAGTACCGTTTTTGGGGTCCTGGAATCCTTCAGAGAAGGCCAAGGCGGCGGGTGCGCCGGTCAAAGCCGACATCGGTAAGATCGCGCCCGGTCAAATGGTCGTCGTAGAGTGGCGTGGTAAGCCCGTCTATGTGCTGCGTCGCACGCCCGAGCAGCTCTCGGACTTGACGGCTCTGGATGGAGACCTGAAAGACCCTAACTCTGAAGGCGCGGACCAACCCACCTACATCGAGGGGACCGCGCGCTCTCTGAACGAAGAGTTGTTGGTGGTTGTCGGTTTGTGTACGCACCTTGGGTGTGCTCCAAAGTTTAGGCCGGAAGTGGGTGCGGCAGATCTTGGCGGCGACAGCTGGGTTGGCGGTTTCTTTTGCCCCTGTCACGGATCAAAGTTTGACTTGGCCGGGCGGGTCTACAAAGGTGTTCCCGCGGCGGCTAACTTAGTAGTACCCCCCTATTCATTCGAAGGCGATAACGTTTTGGTTATCGGCGTTGACGCGGAGGTAGCGTAATGGAAAAGGCACTGACTGGTTTGGTCGCTTGGGTTGATGCGCGTCTTCCGATTACGCGCGCCTGGGACACGCACATGGGCAGCTATTACGCGCCCAAAAACTTTAATCTGTGGTATTTCTTTGGCGTATTCTCGCTGCTGGTTTTGGTCAATCAATTACTGACGGGTATCTGGTTGACGATGAGTTACACACCGAGCGCTGAAGAAGCGTTTGCGTCCGTTGAGTACATTATGCGAGACGTGGAGTACGGCTGGTTACTCCGCTACATGCACTCTACTGGCGCGTCAGCATTTTTTATTGTCATTTACATGCATATGTTCCGGGCGATGATGTACGGGTCGTATCAGAAGCCGCGTGAGCTGATCTGGATTTTTGGGATGCTCATTTTTGTCGTGCTCATGGCCGAGGCCTTTGTGGGCTACGTACTCCCTTGGGGGCAGATGTCCTACTGGGGAGCTCAGGTCATTATCTCCCTGTTTGGCGCTATTCCAGTTGTGGGTGAGGACGTTACGACATGGATTCGCGGAGATTATTTGCTGTCAGGTATTACCCTCAACAGATTCTTTGCGTTGCACGTTGTCGCGTTACCAATCGTGCTGCTTGCGCTCGTGGTACTGCACATTTTGGCGTTGCATGAGGTGGGTTCAAACAACCCAGACGGCGTCGATATTAAAAAGTACAAAGACGAAAATGGTATTCCACTCGACGGCATTAGGTTCCATCCCTACTACTCGGTGCACGATGTACAGGGCATTGCTGTCTTTTTGTTTTTCTTCTGCGGCATCATTTTCTTTGCCCCAGAGATGGGAGGGTACTTTTTAGAACTTGCAAACTTTGAAGAAGCGAACGCACTGAAGACGCCGGAGCACATTGCGCCAGTGTGGTACTACACGCCGTATTACTCAGTATTGCGGGCTGTTCCAGATAAATTCTGGGGGTTTGTGGCCTTCGCAGCGTCGGTCGCCATTCCTTTTGCCATGCCCTGGATTGATAGAAACCCTGTTCGCTCATGGCGCTATCGTGGAATGCTCAACCGGGTATTGCTGATCGGCTTTGTGATCAACTTTATTATTCTAGGTGTGCTGGGCGTCAAAGCGCCGACCGAAAGCCGAACGCTTCTGGCACAGATCTGTACCGTCTACTACTTCGCGTTTTTTCTGGGTATGTATTGGTGGTCCACCTGGGATAAGACCAAAGAGGTGCCTGACCGTGTCACGATGGATGGCGGCATGGGCATGGGCAAGAATTTGGCGACAATCGCGGTGATTGCGTTGTTGACCTGGTTGCCACTTAAGGCGGTCGGTGCTGAATCAGCCTATGACTGCGGCACTATTGCGTGCGATGAGTTTGTCGCCGACGGGACAGACCAAGCCTCGTTGCAGCAAGGCGCGGCGCTCTACACGAACTACTGCGCCGGGTGCCACTCGCTCCAGTACTCACGACACAACCGCGTGGCGAGAGATCTAGGTATCCCTGAAGATTTGTACCGTGAAAACTTGATGTTCGATCCCAACCAGAAGATTGGTGGGTTGATGGATAACAGTATGGACAAGGCGGTTGCGAAGGTTTGGTTTGGTGCGACGCCACCCGATCTCACGTTGATCTCCAGGGCGCGCAAGCCGCAGTGGTTATACACGTATCTTCGCTCCTTCTACCAAGATGACTCTCGCCCTTACGGCGTTAATAATCTTGTGTTTAAGGATGTGGGCATGCCCCATGTTCTCATGGAATTGCAAGGTCTTCCGCAGTGCGTATCAAGTGGTCACACGGATGATGACCAGCATGATATGGGTCACTGCGACTCCCTAGAGGTTGCAGCGGCAGGGATTATGGCGACAGATGAATTTGATGGTGCCATGTACGATCTCGTCAATTTTCTCGCGTACACGGCCGAGCCGTACAAGCAGACCCGGATCGATATGGGGAAGCGCGTCATGTTATTTCTCGTGTTGTTCTTTATCGCTGCGTGGGCCTTGAATCGCGAATACTGGAAAGACGTGCACTGAGGCGTCCCGACGGGCATAATTCAAACGGCGGGAGGGTGGTCCCGCCGCTGAACTTTCATCATTCCGCTCGGAGTTCCCCCTAATGAAGTTAGCCGATGACGCGTCAGGCGCGGTATCAAAACGCTCTGCAATGACACTTTTCTCTGATAGCTCGAGCCACTACAGTCATCGTGTGCGCATTGTGTTGGCCGAGAAGGGCGTTTCAGTCGATCTTGTCGAGAGTGTCGATGGTGTGCCCGCTGCCGAGCTGGGTGACCTTAACCCCTACAATACGATGCCAACACTGATTGACCGAGACCTGATTCTCTATGAGTCTAAAGTGATGATGGAGTATTTGGACGAGCGATTCCCTCATCCACCGCTGTTGCCCGTGTACCCTGTGGCGCGAGCTGAGAGCCGGCTGTTTATGTATCGAGTAGAGCGCGACTGGTGCTCACTTGTCGATACGATACTCAATTCCTCTGACAATTCGGCTGTGGCCGTCGCGCGTCGTGACCTCGGCGACAGTCTGACTGCCCTTTCACCTATTTTTGCCGAGAAATTATTTTTCATGAGCGACGATTTTACGCTCGTGGATTGTTGTATTGCGCCGATCTTGTGGCGTCTCCCCGCGCTTGGCATTGAAATTCGGGCCAGCAAACAGACAAAGCCGTTGTACGAGTATATGGAGCGCTTGTTCAGTCGCGAGGCCTTCCAAGAAAGCCTGTCGGTTACAGAACGAGAAATGCGGCTGTAGGAAAAGGTGAGCTTGAGTGACGCCCAGTAAACCCTACGTTGTTCGAGCTATCT
>JABIZW010000013.1 GCA_018666295.1 Halieaceae bacterium | reverse complement strand
CACGCCCACATTCATCGACAGTGCCGAATCATTGATGTAACGCGAGTTTGAGGGGAGTCCCAAGCCGTTTGAACCTTCGATAGTACCGAAAGTACCGCCTTCATTTCGGATGCTTACGCCCGATGAAGTGCCATAGGCCATGCCTTGGGTGTCTTCCATAAAGGCTGCGCTTCCAGCAATACCACTCACGCTGCTGCCTCTGTAGACCATAGCGGCATTAAACCAGGCGTCACCGCCGTTCCAGCTAAAGTCATATCGCGCTCGGATGTTTCCTGAGAGCGAAGGTGAAAGTGGCAGCTCAGAGCCTACCGGTACAGCGACGCCTTGTAGCTGGTCGTTAATGCGCGTCAGTTCGGTATCTAGGTAACTGACCGCGCCGGCCAGCGTGAGGTTGGCTGAGGC
Organism: Halieaceae bacterium; assembly: GCA_018666295.1. Classification (GTDB taxonomy): domain Bacteria; phylum Pseudomonadota; class Gammaproteobacteria; order Pseudomonadales; family Halieaceae; genus Luminiphilus. The sequence goes on along the minus strand of JABIZW010000013.1, from coordinate 3,870 downwards.
CATCAGGACAAAGTCCATATCGATGCCTCGCGTTTCCGCGTCTCCCACATTCTCCATGAATACCAAGAAGGCGACGTTTGACGGATCAAAACGAGAGACTTGAAGGTCGGTAATCTCGGTCTGATAACCCACAACGTTCAACCGGAGGCGACCGTCCATGAGTTCGGACTTTATACCGATCTCCATGTTCTCTAGCGTGTCAGTTTTTGCGACCGCTGGAACCACATAGCCTTCATAAACGCCGGTTTGATTGGTGGCCAGCTGACCGGCATTACGGTTTTGCGTTGCAGGACGATAGCCCTCCGAGTACACGCCGTAAATCATAATGTCGTCAGAAAGCTGGTAATCAAGCGATGCGCGAATAATGACGTCATCTTCTTTGGTTACACCATTTTTGTCGATTGATGAGATGTCTACTCGTCCGTCTTGAATGGCTGCAAGCGTTGCCGCGTTACTACCGCCACCTCGGAACATCTCTTTAACACCGCCGCCGTAGGTATCGGCCGCGCCCGGGTAGTTATTAAGCGCGAGGAACTCAGCTTCCGTAAGTGTTCCTGAGTTAAGTCCACCCAGCGCCAGGAAGCGGTCAGTTGGACTGTTGGAGAAGCGGTGACTGTTACAGAAGCCGTCACCGACACCGCCGCCACCGTTACCGCCATAACGACAACCGAAGCTGAAGTTTGAGGCGCCGCGAAGCTGTGTTTCAAGCTCATAGCTTCGTGCACTAAAGGTCGCAGTCAGATTGTCGTTGATGTCGAACGCTACCTGTCCGAAGAACGCAAATTCTTCTTCAGTACGCGTGTAGTCGTTAAAGAATGTCGTATCGACACCGGTCGGACCGACCTGATTCGTTCCTGCAACGCCCGGAATTGTGACGTTTGCGAGTTGGTACGGTGACTGCGCGTTTGCGCCGTAATAATTCACCTGGAACTCACTGAACGCATCGCCACTGGACTTGTACTGGAACTCACCAATCGTATTGGTGGTCACTTCACCCATGTAGATACCCGCGAGGAAACGCATTCGGTTGTCAGGATCAGTGCTGAAGCGAAGCTCGTGCGTGGTTCGCTCGTTGCTTGACGTGTCACGGTACATTTTCGTTGGATCAAAACAGGTGTTTTGTTCCACTGACGTATCCGCGGCATAGATGTTTCCGCTACACAGGTAGTACGTAATATAACCGCCACCATTGTTGTAGTGCGTGTAGTCAATCAGTGAGTCGATTTCGCGATCCAGATAGCCGCCTGCATAAACGACATCGAGACCGGCTATTCGGCCTTCAAGGGTTAATGTGGTTAGATCAAACTCATCGTTGTTGGTTTCAGCGATGTACTTGGCCTGCTTGTCGCGGCCTAGGCTTGGGTCGATCAGGAATGAGCCGTCAACGTCCAAGTCTTGCGACGTGTGCTGAACCAGTGCACTCCAGTCGTCGTTGATATCCCACTTGAAACCTGCTCTATAACCGGCATAGATGGCTTCGTTTTGATCTTCGCCAGCAACATCATTATTGCTCGTGCTGCGTATCTCGGTCAGTGGGAAGTCACCAAAGTAGGGGCCGTAACCGATCGAGTTTCGATCTACTACTTCGCCCGTGGGGGTAAAGGTTGACTGAACATTGTCGATCCAGCCGCCTTGCGTGTTGCTGTAGCCGACAAAGCGCAGGGCCATGTTGTCGCCAATAGGCAGGTTGACCATGCCCTCGATATTGTTACTGCCAGCACCGCCGGTTGTGTTTGCAAAACCTGCATCAATTCGTGCTTCGGTCTCACCAATAATCGGCTTGTTCGTGATCATGCGGATCGTGCCCGCTTGTGAGCTTGCACCAAACAGTGTGCCCTGTGGCCCTGACAGCGTTTCGAGCCGCTCAATATCGGTGGCGTAGACATCAAGGTTTCTAGCACCAAGTGATACTGGTATCTCGTCCACATAGAGGGCAACGCCAGGCGCTGAGCCTTGCGCCAGTGCAACTGTTGCGCTCGATTGCTCTGTCGCTGAACCGCGAATATAAATTTCTTTGTTACCTGGACCAATGCCGGCATCGACGACGTTGGGCAGGAAGTTAACGTAATCATCAAAGGTCATGATGCTTTGTGCGCGGAGGCTGTCGCCCGAGAGTGCTTGAACCGACACAGGAACATCCTGAGCATTCTCGGCTCGCTTAGTGGCGGTGACGACCACCTCTTCCATCATGGCACTTGCGCCGCGATTTGTCTGTGCAAAGGCTGTTGACGCTAAAGCCGGGGTCAGCACCGCGGCAACGGCGAGCGATAGAGGCCGCTTGCCAAACTTTTTGGTGAGAAACATAGAGCTCTTCCATTTTTTTTAGAGTGGTGGAAAGATTCTAGCTCAAAGTATTTAAATGCTCCACCCCGTTAGTAAAAACAATAAGTCATTGTTTTTATAAATAAAATTTAATAAAAATGTAAATTTTCAATGGTTTAAATGCTTTTCACCCTTTTGATTCGGAGGTGGCACGCTTCTTTGCGCGTAGCTGATACACTTTGAATTCACGTTAATAAGTAACTTTCCTATGCCGAAGTTGTCCGACCGCGGCTTTGTTATCGACAAAGCCGTTTTCATACCCTCCATTATTTTTCTAATGAGTTCGGTCCTGCTAGTACTTGCGCTTCCCGAGGCGAGTGACGCGGCATTTGCAGACTTGCAAAGCACCATTGTTGCGAATGCCAGCTGGTTTTATGTGCTGGTCATGGCGATTCTCTTGTTTGCTGTCTGTGTTCTCGCGTTGTCGCGTTACGGTGAAATTCGATTAGGCCCTGACAACTCAAAGCCAGAATACAGCCTGTTTTCATGGCTCTCCATGCTCTTTGCGGCCGGCGTTGGAATTGGACTCATGTTTTATGGCGTCGCCGAGCCGGTGGTTCATTACTTAAAGCCGCCGATTGGCGAAGGTGCTGCGGTTGGCGGTGTTCGCCAGGCCATGAACCTCACCTTTTTGCACTGGGGATTCAATGCGTGGTCGACCTACGCGATGATGGGCCTTGTTCTCGCTTACTTTTCGTATCGTCGAGGACTACCGCTGACCCTACGTTCAGCGTTTTATCCGATTATTGGTGACCGCATTCACGGCCCCATTGGCGCGTCAATCGACGTCTTTGCTATTGTCTGCACGACGTTTGGCATCTCAACAAGTTTGGGACTGGGCGTCTCACAGCTTAATACGGGACTGAACTACTTATTTGACGTGCCAATTACCGGGACGATTCAGTTTGCGCTGACGATGGGCATTATGGCGCTGGCCGCGGTGTCGGTTGCACTGGGTCTTGATACGGGTATTAAGCGTCTTTCAGAGATCAATTCTTATCTCGCCATTTCACTTTTGTGTTTTATCCTCGTGGCCGGTCCCACCGTCCTGATTCTCAGTGGTGCACTCGAGAATTTTGGTCACTATTTTGCCAGTTTGATCCCAACCTCGTTCAACTTGTTTGTCTACCAGGACACTGATTGGCTAGGTGGTTGGACCATTTTTTATTGGGGCTGGTGGATTAGTTGGACGCCGTTCGTCGGAATTTTCATTGCTCGAATTTCTCGAGGTCGAACCATCAGAGAGTTCCTGATCGGTGTCACTGTCGTGCCCACGTTGTTTGTCGTGTTGTGGATGAGTGTTTTTGGTGGGAGTGCTATTGAGCTGATTCAGGGCGGCGAACAAGCCTTTGGCGACGCGGTGGCGTCTGATCAGCCCCTAGGTCTTTTCCTTTTCTTAGATTATATGCCAGGCACGATGATCCTGTCGGTGCTCAGCCTCGCGATGATCATTATTTTCTTTGTAACGTCAGCGGACAGCGGTGCGCTTGTCTTGAATATGATGGCCTCTGGTGGTGTAGACGATACCCCGCCGTTACAGCGCGTCCT
>JABIZW010000221.1 GCA_018666295.1 Halieaceae bacterium | reverse complement strand
GGGCTTCGTGGGCTGGTTTTTGCGGCACTGATTGCCGCCATAGTCTCATCGCTCGCATCAATGATGAACTCGATCTCGACGATCTTTACCATGGATATTTATCGGCAGTACGTGGGTGAAGCGCGTGATGAGTCGCATTACGTCATGGTCGGACGCGTCGTGGCACTGGCGTCAATGGTCATCGCACTCGTCTTGGCCAGACCCTTCCTCGGCGGGATGGAAAGCGCCTTCCAGACAATTCAGGAATACACAGGGTTCATTGCACCGGGCGTGGTGACGATTTTTCTGCTGGGCTTTTTCTTCCAGCGTGCCAACGAGGCTAGTGCCTATGCCGTTCTGATTGGTTCAGTGGTGGCCAGTTTGGCGCTGAAAGTCGCAATGCCCGATTTGCCGTTTGTACTTCGTATTTGGTTGGTTTTCTTGATCAATGTCGCGCTTGGGGTGGTCGTTGCGCTGTTGACACGTGAGCCTGAGGCGGGTCAGCCTGTCCTTCTTAGTGATATTCAGTTTGGAACGACTCAGGGGTTTAATGTATCAGCGATTGCGGTCTCCCTGATTTTAGTACTGATCTATGCGGGCTATTGGTAACGAGTGGGTTTTTATCAGGTCAAAAAAAAGCCCCGTTAGGGGCTTTTTTCTAGCAGTTACTTCATGCTTTTCTTGGTTAGAAAGCGGTACATCTTATCTTTATAACCGGTGTAGGGCGGCGCAAGGAACTTGTTCATTGTAAAGTTCGCTTGGTGGAAGACCGGACGTAGTTTCGAGCACGACGTAAAGCCTTCTTTGCTGTGGTAGTGCCCCATGCCACTGCCACCAACACCACCAAATGGCAGGTCATGCTGCGACACGTGAAGTAACGCATCATTGATACTGACGCCACCAGACATAATCTGATTGATGTAGAGATCAGACAGCTTTTTATTGCGGGTAAACGGGTACATCGCCAGCGGCCGATCACCTGAATTGACGTGATTGATGACGTCTTCTGGCGTCTCGTAGGTCACAATCATCAGCAGCGGTCCGAAGGTTTCTCTGTTTCGAATAATCATCTCGGGAGAGGTATCGACCACGAACTGTACCGGTACTTTTCGCGTGTCGGGATTGGGCTCTTCACCGGTTGGATTAATGACTCGTGCACCATGGCTGCGTGCATCGTCAAGGGTGGCCATCATGCGGTCGTAGGCGCGCTGGTCAATCATCGATGTGTAGTCATCGCTGTTGATCGTGGGGACTGTGTCTTTAAGCCATTGACTGCAATGCTCGATGAACTCGTCAGCCTGAGACTTATGCACCATGACGTAGTCCACGTTCACGCAAATTTGTCCGGCGTTAAACTGCTTAGCAAACATAATTCGCTCAGCCGCTTTGGCGAGGTCATAGTCTGGATCAATGATCGCGGGGGACTTGCCTCCCAGCTCCAAAATGACAGGCGTTAAGTTCTGTGCTGCAGAGGCCATTACTTTTTTACCTGTGGCGCCTGAACCTGTAAATATAATGAGATCAAACGCGAGTTTGGAAAACTCGATACCCACACCACCGGTCTCCTCAATAAAGAAGAGTTTGTCCTCAGGTAAATATTGGGGTGACAGTTCTTGGAGTAAGCGCGTCAGGTGCCGGCTGTTCTCTGACATTTTAACCATGGCACGGTTGCCCGCCCCAAATGCTGTCGCAATTTGTGAAACAGCGAGAAAGACAGGGAAGTTCCACGGCACAATCAAGCCCATGACACCCAACGGTTGGGGAATCACGGTATTCGTCGCAAACGGAAACATGCCTTGGTCGACGTGCCGTTTTTCAGGCTTCATCCAACGTTTGAGGTTTTTTAGAATGTCTGCGATCGACCCGCCTGTGCCGATGAACTCGGCAAACATCGTTTCGTGTTCAGAGCGGTGCCCGTAATCTTGCGAAATCGCGTGCGTAATCGCCTCTGTATTTTCACCGATTAACCGCTTGAGCTGCAGTAAGTCGTGTTTGCGCTCAGCAAACGTCGGATTCGCGTTTTTCAAATGCGCACGGCGCATTTCATCAAGCTTCATTTGCATAGACGCTTGAAGGGCTTGGGCTTGTTCGACAGATGCGGCTATCGATGGATTGATTTCTGCGATCGAGTTCATAGTGGTCTCGTGAAGTCTTATTGTTAGCTGACAGTAACGTTGTGATTGCACCAATGCAAATAAAGCAGCCGGTGTGTTGTTTCGAACACGACGACCCTGCCAGATGGGAATACCGACCCGCAGTGTAGTGGTTATTTCGTTGGTAAAAACACCCTATAACGCCTATTCCTGAAGTTCATTGCCGCCGATGCGTGGCACTATTATCCTTATTGAAAGAACTAGGTGGGGTGTGGAGTGATGTCAGAACGGGTCTTAGTCACGATAGAAGAGGGTGTCTGTCACGTTCGGTTAAATCGAGCCGACAAAATGAATGCACTTGACCCGGCGATGTTTGATGCCGTTCTCTCGACAATTGAGGCACTGAGCGATGATTCTTCGATCCGTGTCATTGTCTTAAGTGGTGAAGGTAATGCCTTTTGCGCCGGCTTAGATGTGTCGAGTTTTGGTGCGAGCGAGACCGGTCCTACTGACTTGCTCCCAAGAACCCACGAGAAAGCGAATTTTGTTCAGCAAATGGGCTGGGGTTGGCGACAACTACCTGTGCCTGTTATTGCCGCCGTGCACGGCATCTGCTTTGGCGGGGGGATGCAGTTGATGGCCGGTGCCGATGTCAAAATCATTCACCCCGACACGCAATGTGCGGTCATGGAAATGCGCTGGGGTCTCGTCCCCGACATGTCGGGCTATCCCCTGTGGCGTGGCAATGTTCGAGACGATATTTTAAGGCGTCTGGTCTACACCAACGAAATTTTCTCCGGAAGCGAAGCTCAGCAGTTTGGATTTGCGACCGAGATAAATGACGATCCACTGGCTCGAGCAATGTCGCTTGCGAAAACGATAGCGACAAAGAATCCTGATGCTATTCGGAGTGCCAAACGTCTCTCTAACCACATGGGCGATGCAACAGATGCCGAGTTGCTCACCGCTGAATCAGTAGAGCAGACCGGTATTATCTATGAGCCGAATCAACTCGAAGCAGTCGCCGCATTCTTTGAGAAGCGCCCAGCTGCTTTTAAATAGAGGCTTCTCCGGGCGAGGGAACTGACCCTCAGGACAGCGCAGCCTCTAACTGCCGTTGGTCTGCTACAAACCGACGGATGCCGTCGGCGAGTTTCTCACTCGCCATCGCACTTTCGTTGTGGTCAAAGCGAAACTCAGCCTCGGTAATGGCAACGGCGGCAGCGCTCGTCGCGGAGACGTCGGTTAGCCGGCGCTCAAGTGGTCCGTCGGCCGCCCCAAGTTCGGCAAGCAGGTTGGGTGCGATCGTCAGCCTATCGCAGCCGGCTAACGCCTCAATTTGCCCCGTGTTCCTGAAGCTTGCGCCCATGACCACGGTTTTGTAGCCGTGCGTTTTGTAGTGATCGTAAATTCGATGTACCGATTGTACGCCCGGATCCTGTAAGGGCGTTTCAATAATGACGTCTGTGTTGGCCTTGTACCAATCGGTAATGCGGCCGACAAAGGGTGAGATAAGAAATACGCCGGCGTCTGCACATGCCTTTGCCTGCTCAAACCCAAAGAGCAAGGTTAAGTTGCAGTGAATGCCGCGTTTCTCCAGTTCAGCGGCTGCACGAATACCTTCCCAGGTAGCCGCTATTTTAATAAGAACTCGACTGGAATCGACACCCGCCTTTGAGTAACGCGCGATGAGCGCTTCGGCTTTTGCGACGGTCGCTGTGGTATTGAATGACAGCCGGGCGTCGACTTCAGTACTGATGACGCCCGGTACGAGTGAGACGATTTGTGAGCCCACTCTGACCGCGAACGCATCTGCGGCGTTTGCCGTGCCTTTTAGCGATGCCACATCGCTCTCAAAGCGCTCGAGTCCCGCGGCTTTTAGAAGCAATGACGGATTAGTAGTGGCGTCGACTGGTTTGAGCGTTGCGATCGCATCAATGTCTCCGGTGTCAGCGACGACGGTGCTCATTGTGGCCAGTTGGTCGAGCTTGCTCATAAAGGGATCCAGTCTGATTAAAAGTGACATAAGTTTATCTCAATTAGGCGAGTGTCCTGTAGTATTTGTCACCACAAATTCCTTAAAAGAGACCACGCTATGCCAGCGATTCATCGTCATGTGTTTTTGGGAGAAGGGCGTTTTAATCCTGAGACTTTGGGACAATTCGATGACGCCATCTCGACCGCCATCGCCGATGAGGAGTGTCAGGTTTTATTGCTTT
>JABIZW010000191.1 GCA_018666295.1 Halieaceae bacterium | reverse complement strand
TTGACCCTGAAACTGAACTCGCACGGATTAACCAGCAGTTGGGTAATACCGGACGATTTGATGTTGTGATCCTCGGCATGGGGGGGGATTCACATACCGCATCGCTGTTCCCCTGTTCCGCGGAACTCAGTGAAGGCCTAACCACACCGCATTCGGCACTCATGACACAACCGACCACCGCGCCTCACCGACGACTGTCACTCTCAAAGTCACGTCTTTTGAACACCCATATGGGCGTGATCCATATTGTTGGTGACAGCAAACTTGATGTGTATGAAACGGCCACTGTACGGCCCGATGACGATGCACATCCAATCAGTCACTTTGCACACGCAAGCCACTTCAGTCTCTGGTTTGCGCCATAGACGCACAAAAAAAGGGGGCACAAAGGCCCCCAAACACTCACACTTAAAAACACTTAAGCCGCGTGGCTTACGCCGACGGACACGACTGCCATCAGGCATCCCGTATCCAGCATTCGGTTTGAAAATCCCCACTCGTTGTCATACCAAGATAAGACTTTGACGAGTCGTCCATTCACACGCGTATGATTTGCATCAAAATTGCTTGAATACGCATTGTGGTTAAAGTCGGCAGACACCAATGGCTGTGTATTGCAGGCCAGGACCCCAAATGGATCAGCTGCGGCGGCACTTGCAAGAATCTCGTTGACCTCTTGAGCTGACGTATCACGAGACGCGGTAAAGGTGAGATCAACCAGCGAGACGTTAATCGTTGGAACACGGATAGCGAGACCGTCTAAGCGTCCCTTTAACTCAGGCATGACCAGCCCAATCGCGGCGGCAGCACCCGTTTTAGTGGGGATCATGCTCTGGGTTGCAGAACGCGCTCGGTATAAGTCCGTGTGATAAACATCGCTCAGGTTTTGGTCATTCGTGAACGCGTGAATGGTCGTCATCAACCCCTGCTCCACACCCAGTGCACGATGAAGTGGCGCAACCATGGGGGCCAAACAATTTGTGGTGCAGGACGCATTGGAGACGACAATGGCATCGTCGGTCAGTACGTCGTGATTGACCCCAAAAACGACGGTCTCATCGGCGTCACCCGAGGGTGCAGAGATGAGTACCTTGCGTGCGCCTGCGCAAATATGGGCAGAGGCCTTATCCCGCGACGTAAAAATACCCGTACACTCGAACACAACATCAATATTCAAGTCGCCCCAAGGCAGATCTTCAGGATTACGCTCAGCAAAAACGGCAATTCGGTCACCGTCCACGACAAGGGCGCCGTCTTCAACTGTTACCGCTGCACCAAAGCGACCGTGGGTGGTGTCAAACTGCAAAAGATGTGCATTGATCTCCGGCGTGCCCAGGTCATTAATCGCAACAATCCGCATGCGAGACGCAACGTCTGGTCGCTCGTAAAGCGCACGCAAGATGTTTCGACCGATCCTGCCAAACCCGTTAATCGCTACGTTGATCATGCAACCTCTCCTATCTGCCCGCAATTATGTAGTAAATTTACGATAATTCAATGAAAAACTCGTCTAATTCGGCTTTTATTTAGTTTTATTACATTTTATGTCCGTAAAAAATCGAATTACGGTGCTTCAAGGACAAATCTGAGGCATTATTCGTAATATTCTTACAAAAGCCGGGAATTGCGATGACTTCGGAACCTAATCTATTGGCCGTCATTCAGCGCCAACTGAGTGAGCTCAACAAATCAGAGTCGAAAGTTGCGCACGCTATTTTGAATGCGCCGGAAGAAGCCACGCGCTTAAGCATCGCCTCGTTAGCCTCTGCCGCGGGCGTGAGCGAACCGAGCGTCAACCGTTTTTGTAAGCGCTTTGGGGCGACCGGCTTTCCCGACTTCAAATTGCAGCTCGCCACGTCACTCGCATCCGGCGTTCGCTATGTCAGCCGTGCCGTAGAGTTCTCAGACGACATTAATACCTTTCCGGTCAAGCTCTTTAACAACGCCATCACCGCGCTTATGACCGCAAAAGAAGATCTACCGCTCAAGGCGATTGCGCGTGCAGTGGACCAAATTGCACAGGCACGACGCGTGTATTTTTTTGGCCTTGGAACATCTGCCGCTGTTGCCAGAGATGCCGAGCATAAATTTTTCCGTTTCAACGTGCCCGTTTTCACTCATGAAGACCCCCTGATGCAACGGATGCTGGCCGCGTCGGCAGGGGTGGGGGATCTCTTTTTCTTTATTTCCCATACCGGACGAACAAAGGTCCTCATCGAAACGGCCGATATCGTGCGCCAAACCGAGGCCAGCATCGTGTCCCTCACGGCTGAAGGGTCTCCGCTGGCGCAAAAAAGCCACTGCTGCATTAACGTCACAGTGGAGGAGGACACCGAACAATACCTCCCCATGACCTCTCGGCTGGTCCAGCTCGTTATCCTCGACGTTCTCGCCGCTGGCGTGACGCTGCGCCGGGGCGAAGGGTTTACACCGCATCTCGCCCGCATCAAAGACAGCCTCAAAGACACCCGCTTCCCAACGAGTTAACTAATGACTGCAAATACGCAACTGGATACCACCGAGCTTCGTCAAAATGTTCGACTCCTAGGGGACACGCTGGGCGAGGTTATTCGAACAACCGTTGGCGAGGGTCTATTTCAAACGATTGAGTCCATTCGTCAGACCTCTAAATTAGCGACAGAGGCCGAGCAGACAGCCGCACTTTTTGATCAACTCAAGCAGTTGGAGGCTGACCAATTACTGCTCATCTCTCGGGGTTTTGCGCAGTTTTTAAACCTTGCAAACATTGCTGATCAGCACTTTACTACATCGAAGTCAGTAAGCGATCGCTTCGGCGCATACGACCGAATAGCGAGCACAATCGAAGAGCTTGGCCAGAGTGTGAGTCGAGAAGCGCTCGCGAGCGCCATTGCCAATCTTCATATTGATCTTGTATTGACCGCACACCCCACTGAAATTACCCGGCGGACCCTGATCCATAAGCACGGAGAGATCCATGACTGTCTCTCTCTGATCGAATCGGGTGGGGCAGATGAAGCGCACATTCAGGCGCGTCTTGCTGACTTGATCGCCCAGATTTGGCATACCGAAGAGTTTCTGGAGCAGCGCCCCACCCCTATTGACGAGGCTCGGTGGAGCTTTGCCGTCATTGAAAACTCGTTGTGGGATGCAATACCCGAATTCATGCGGGGACTGGATGCCATTGCCACGAAGTTCGAACTCGACTTACCCCCTCGAACCAAACCCGTGGTCAAGATCTCAAGTTGGATTGGAGGTGACCGAGACGGTAATCCAAACGTGACAGCCAAGATCACTCGTCGTGTCATGATCATCAGCCGCTGGCAAGCGGCTGATCTCATCAACCGCGACCTCGAAGAGATTTACGAGGAACTATCAGTGACTCGCGCCTCGGCCGAGCTGCACGATGCAACACATGGCGCACGCGAGCCGTATCGCGCGCTGTTAAAGCCGGTGCGCGACGCTGTTCGACAACAGCGCGATCTACTGGGAGCTCATATCCAAGATGCGGCGAACGCGCCACCCCAAATCTTAAAAACCGCATCTCTGACGAAACCCTTACAGCAATGTCGAGACTCGCTGATGGCCGTAGGCCTCAATGCCATTGCAAACGGCAAGTTGCTCGACCTGCTAAGACGACTCGACTCCTTTGGGACACACCTCGTCACGCTCGATG